>PIVL01000004.1 GCA_003354145.1 Paracoccaceae bacterium | reverse complement strand
GCTATTGAATGCCTGAAAAAGGCGATGCGGCTGAACCCTTATTTCCCGGACCAGTATCTTTGGCATCTTGGTGGTGCCTATTACAATCTCAAGCAATATGATGACGTGATCGAAACCGTGACCAAGATGAACAATCCGACAGAAGGGCAACGGTTGCTGGCGGCAAGCTACGCACAATTGGGGCAAATGGACCGCGCGCACGATATTGCTGCAAGACATCGGGCGGCGCACCCAAATTTTTCGCTGGATCGTTGGATCAAGATCCAACCCGACCGACTGAAAGAGGATACTCTCCACTTCGTGGAGGGTCTGAAAAAGGCGGGTATTTGACTTTTGCTTATTCCCAGACACTCATAAGCGCGCCTCAGGCGGTTCGATCAATTGGGTTTTCTTGGGTCAGTCGCCCGAGCCCCGTGCCTTGGCGCCGCTAACTTTTGCACCGCTGACTTTTGCACCGCTGACTTTAGCACCGCTCACTTTGGCCCCACTGACCTTTGCACCGCTAACTTTGGCACCGCTGATCGCCGGGCTGTCAAAACCGAAATAGATGTCCAGTAACACCTGCTCAAACATGCCGGTCATCACATCCAAGCGAATTGTGAAATCGGCTTTGTCGTAGGGCCAGACACGAATGTCATTTGATATCTGGTAGTCAGCCGACGCGACGCCCGTAACCGAAGGGTTTTGCGGTGCCCGAGCTCCCTGACCATCGGGTAGCCCGTCTGTCGCACTCATACCGTTCCCATGCACCATAAAGACTGTGGGTTCGGGTAATTCATAGTAAGTGCCCTCATAGCTAAATCCATAAATTCGAGCGAACTGTGCGTCGTTGATTTGTTGGCTTAGAAGCTTGTTGTTGCCTCGGCCGCGACCTTTGGGACCTGCTGTTGCACTATCCTCAAAGAGCTCAAAAACCTGACGTCCGGAATTTGGATTTGCGAGTTGCTCGTAGGTTCCCGACTGACTGGCACCGCCGGTAACGGTTACCAAAGCGCCTTTTCCCAAAAGGGTTTCATGGCGTTCCCACGGATTGCCCCCAGCAGCAGTAATCGTGTAAAGGCCGTTCTCTTTGTCATCAGTTTGATGCCACAGCAAAATAACGTCATTGGCGTTAAGGTTTATCCCGTCGACAGCTAAACCTTTCATATTGGCAGACGCGACCTCCGCCGGCGGCGCTGCCTTCGCGGTAATGCCACTAAGCGTTTTTCCAATCAGCAGGTCTTCAAGAATACGTCCAAACAACAACACTTCAGAAAAACTGAGTAAAGATTCGGTCATTACAATTACTCCCTTTTATACCGGAACGTTGACGCGAATATCGGCCCGGCTCCGTTGAATTGGCTCAGAATCGAGCGAGCCGTATAATAAAATTGCGAGTTATTGTTTCCCAATATGCCACAAAAGCGCGAAATTTGAAAGATAGTTGAAATTCCGTCAGTCTGGCACTCGTGTTCTGGTCGACACCGCGTGGCTTGTTTCGTCAGGATCAGCAAGGCGCGGGCCCACCTGAACAACGCCGATATCGCGCATTCTGAAGTTGCCTTTGATGATCCTCTGAAACGCCCCTCCGGTAATGTCGCGATCGACTGCAAGCATTGCTTGTTCGACCCCAAAATAGGTCAGCATGTCAGGATCAAGCAGGCTCCAGGCATCTGCCAGATACGATCCCAGATAGTCCCGCGCTTCGATCAGGGCGATGCGGAAACCCTCGGGGTTAAGCGCATAGCGCGCATCAAAATGCGCCTGCATCACATCGCTGTATTCGGGCGAGTCCTCAAGCCGGTCAGACAGGTCTTCCATCTCGGGCGTGATCAGGTGGTGAACCAAAAGCCTTTCATGGAAAATATCTACGAAAATGTCGAACATGGCGCCGGTCAGGGGTTCGGAAAGCGCGTGTTCACTTGTCCAGCCTTGTGTGAATTCGGATAGCACCTTGTTGTTTGCGGCAACCCGTATCTGGGCATTTTCCGACAGCTCAGCAAAGCGGTTCAACCGATTGAAAGTGTAAAGATTTCCGCTGGTGTTTTCGAGCAGGGTTTCGACCACCGAACCAAAATGAAGCGATGCGAGCAGCGCAACCAAATCGGCAGCGGATTCGTGAAAACCAAAATATTCGCCCGACGTGTGTTCGGGCGAAGGCATTCCAACGACGCTGTAGATGATAGAGTGCCCGATCTCGTGGGCGACGACGTCAAAATTCAGACTGTATGGCCGATACTCGCCGCCATGTTCAAAAGTTCCCCCGGTTTCAAGAAACCCCCATCCGATATGGGCGTTGTCGAGACTGGGAAGAAGCGAGAGTTCCAGGCGGTCGAAATCACGCGCAAAATGCCATGGAATTGGGTGCCCGAAATACCCTTCCCAAACGTCCATCGTGAAATGAGCCGACCCAAAGAGATGCGCCGACTGAAACGCGGGATCGGAAGGATCAATATGGGTAAAGTTGCCGTCTGCATCGGGCATCGCGGGCGGATGAATGAAGCCGTCCCAAGGCGGCAGATACATGCCCGGCCCTCTGGGGCCCGGCACGATCGCGCCGTAAGGCGTGGTCTTGCCCTCGGCATCGACTGTGTACATACGCGGGCCAGAAGGTCCCGGACCGATCGATCCGGGCGGAGCTGAGATTTCCACCAACTCCAATTGGGGATTATTCTCAAGGAACGGAGATTGCGGAAAAAGAAGAAACCGGGTTCCCGGCGCCTCTTCAGATACCTCGTCAGCTCTGTCCATACACTCCTCCTGATCCACTATGCGCCCGTAATTGGGCCTTTTCTATTCAGTTCCTCCGCCCACAGGTTGACCACCTCTATCCCTACCATACAGGAATTCAGTTCTGATCAGCTCCATTAATTCTTTGCGACCCGCGAGACCGACCGAATTCGCATAAACATCAAGATCTTCGGGAACCCCGCGGCCCAGAAGTTCTTCGAAATACCAGATCGGCATTTGAAGCCATTCCGGGACTGAGAATTCCTGATTACTGGCGTTTGTCTCATGCATCATTTGTGCCTTTGCATCGGCTCTTGCTTTTAGCACGGAATAGTCGCCGCTCCACCGCAGTTCTGCCAAAAGGTGCGGCTCGAGCCGGTCTGCGCGCATTGAAATAACGTCCTCGACGCGGTTCGCATCTCTGAGCAGCACTTCATAGTCAGCTTCGTCGAGATCATTCTCGGCCAGCCAGCGCAATATGTCATCACGCCGGGCAAGCCCCTCTTGCGCGCGATGTTTCGCCATTCGCGCCAATAGCGCGTCGCGATCGTCGGTTTCGTCATTATGTGCAGTATTCTGAAGGGCAAGCAGACGCAAAGCAGCCCGGTCACGAATGGCCGCGTATTGAAGAGGATTCAAACGCAATTCATCAATTACAAGTTGCCCATTTGCCTGTTTGTCAGGAGCCTCATTATCAACACGTCTGACAAGGCGCTGCCAAACAAGCGTACGCTCGACGCGGGGCGACCGTGTCTGGGTAACGTGCTCATCGCCAAGGAAAACCGCCATTCTGGACAGCATAGCGCACGCATCGTCGCGTTTGGCGTCCACCCGGCCATTTGAAAGCCACTCTGAAAGCCGTTGGATGTTTTGATCATCGCCAGCCGCAGAAAGAACTTTCCCCCAAGTTCTGTCACGGTAGTGAATCGCCTTTGCCGCCGCGACAATGCGTTCCGCGGCCTCGGAGGTTAGCACTCTGTCGTTGCACGCCTTCGCGATTGTCGCGCGAATTGATACCATCGGCTCGCTCAAAAGCTTATAGCCAAGCTCAGCAGGACTGTGCAGCACTGCAACTTCATCATCATCGCGCAACACGCCGCTCAGGTAATCTTCGAATATCTTGCCAACGCCAATCATGCCAAAAGCGTCAAGTTCGGCCGCGCGAAGCGCCCCCATGCTTGCGCTTCCGAAAACTGCAATCCCCTGCTCAATCGCCCAAATAATCTCTTTGTGCCAAACCGAAGGCACACCGTCGAAATAACCGTCGATGATGCCTATGGCGCGTGGCTTGTCTTTTGCTGCCCGATAGACGTCGCCCTGACCGACAGGGGCGCGAACCTCGGCGTTTAGATAGTTTCTAACGGTGTCAGGATCGAGTGTCGGTCCGGTAAAAACGATGGCGTTCATCCACAAGCCGCCTCTGATCCAAGTGCTCGGGAACCGGCAAGAAAATTTGGGTCATCGTGCGGGGCTTCCAGGCCCGGGATAACGGCGCGCACGACTGCAAACCCAATGTCGTCCCGAGAAAGATCTACCGTTAACACCTGCTCAATTCCTGCTGACGCAAGGCGTTCAAGTAACCAAGTCAGATCATCTCTGAAGGATTCCGTAGTATTCGTCGGACAGTCAGAAAAGTTATCTTGTGCTACCGAATGGTCAATCAACTCGCGCACATACCTTTCTTTGTCTGCGAGTGCTGCCGACGTGAATTCCTCGGGGTCAAGATCATCGCGCGCTCCGGACACGTATGTTAGTCGGGTTTGTGCGGCTTCGGTCAGTGCTCTTAACAGGGCAATTGCGCGATCAGGGTGACTACCGTCCCCGATACCAATGTGGCCGGGTCGTTCATTCGCCTCGCAGATCACGCAATGAAAACTGGCAACGCCAACATCGGTAGTTGTGTCCCAGATCCCAACATTGATATTAGCGTTGGAAAACCTCGCGAGCGCCTCTTTGCAACGTGCATCATTGACTGTTTTCGGGTTGATACGGGTTTTCTGCGGCCCAAAGTGCCAAAGCGTGGTGGCATCTCGCTCGATCAATTCGCAGATGGCGTGGCAAGTCGCTTCCAAAAGGTCATTGCCCGACGCAAGGCCGTTCGTTGTACGAGGGAAAGCCCCTTGCCCACCGTGAGGGGGGCAAGTGTAATCAGTATCGATCATTTCGTAGGGTATCCATCGGGCTGTCTCTCCCAAAAGATCTTGACCTTCTATCCACAGCATCTTCTGGTAAGCGTCGAATTGGCCATCCGTTACCTTTGGCAAACCTGCGATATCGACAACCGAAGCCTGGTGTCTCAGGTCCTCAAAGCTGACACTGCGAACAGGAAGAATAATCTGTTCCGCATGCCATGTCTCGATCGCCTCCATGACACCCGAGGCCTCGGCGGCGTCGAGCGAAAGCCCTTTGCCCAGCGCAACCGCCACTGACCGCGAATTTGGCCGGGTCACCATCACAGTCGGCAATCCAATTCGGTCCAGGCCGGTAAGATTGGCAATACGGGTGATACCCATTTGCGCAAAATGAGGCCTGGCCAGCGCAAGGGTTTCTTTCGGGTCGCGCAGGCGATGTGTGTCAAAATGATATCGCTTCCGCGACACTTGGTGCATACTGTGGCCCCCACATCCATCACGAGCCAAAGATCAGTCACGGTCCAGAAGGACGCACAGCCCATAATCATGGTCAAGGATGATTGATCAAAGCACACAGGTCAATATCGGCTTAACCGGCGAAGGTCGCGAACACTGACAAGGGTTCGGCCACTGGTCTCTGAAATCGTTGCTTCACAGAACCCGAGGCCCTAAACTTACCGAACCTCCCCGTGAATTGGGGTTAATGCCCAAACCAGGAATTGCGCATGCTTGGACAAGCCCCATCGGCAGCCCTTAGATCAGTCATCGTTTTTCCAACGCTTGTCTTGCTTGCTGCTCATGCGGCCGCCGATCCAATTGAAGACAATTCGACGGCCTTTCCGGGGCGTATCGAAGCATTGAACGAGGCAGAGGTGTCAAGTGAGGTCGCTTCGGTCGTATCAATCATTCACTTCAAGCCCGGCCAGCTGGTGCAGGCTGGTGAAACGCTGTTCACGCTTGACCCCACAGATTTCGAACTGGCGCTTGAAACACAGCTGGCCAACGTATTGCGCGCCGAAGCTACGCTGAAATCGGCAAAGCAGGATTTCGCCCGGTTAATGAAACTGAAAGAGCGCGGATCGGCAACAGGTGTTCAGGTATTGAAGGCCGAAATTGGCCAAGCGTTTGCCGATGCTGTTCGGGCTGAAACCCAGGCCAATCTGAAGGCGGCGCAAATCAACCTGGAACGCACCGTGATCCGTGCGCCAATTTCAGGTGTGATCAGCCCCGCGAAGGTCAGCGTCGGCTCTTACGTCGAGGCGGGGAACGTGCCTCTTGCCAGCATCGTGCAGCTGGACAAAGTGCGGCTGTCCTATCAGGTCCCTTATGTGGCGCGGATCGAGCAACTCAACATCAAAGAGCTACTCTTTCCTGATAGTTTACTGTCGCGAGTTGTTTTGACGGTCAAAGTTACAAACACTTGGTTTCACGAGGAAACAACCAGACCTATGAACGTTTCAAACCGGGTGGATTATGCATCCGGAACAATCACCATTTGGGCGGAGTTGCCCAATCCCAAAGTTCTGCTGCGACCCGGAATGCGGGTGACTGTCCTGTCGCGAGTGCTCTCCGAGGACGAGGTTGCAGAACAGGCGATACAGGAATAGCCACGCACTGAGCGAGGTCAAAAGAACCCAGAACACCAGGATGTTTCGCGCGGTTCTGGCATCCTGTCAGAAATTGAGCCTGTGAGTTGCCCCTGGATTTGTAGACGCTTTGCTTGGTAATTTCAAAACCAAGGAGAGACGGATCTGAGTAAGGGAATTCGGTTTACGGATGAGTTCAAGCAGGACGCAGTGGCCTAGGTTGTTAAGCGTGGGCGCCCTCATTTGCCGATCAGATGGGGCAGGGTAAGTGACACCGCAGGAACAAAGGTTGTCAGCATCAAGGCCGCCAGAATAGCAAGATAAAACGGCCATATCGTTTTGACAACTTTTTCCATTTTCACCTTGCCAACGGCACAGCCGACAAACAGGCAGGCACCCACAGGCGGAGTGCACAGGCCAAGGCCAAGGTTCATCATCAAAAGCATTCCGAACTGCAACGGATCCATGCCAAGCAATTTGACCAACGGTAAAAAGATCGGGGTACAGATCAGGATCAACGCGGCCATGTCCATGATCATGCCAAGGATCAGCAACATCAGGTTGATCAACAAAAGAATGACGATTGGGTTGTCCGAAATCGAGGTAACGAAACCGACCATTTTTGACGGCACTTGATTGAAAGTCAGCATGTAAGCAAATGCCGAGGCACAGGCGACCAAAATCATCACCATCGACGTCGTACGAACGGACCGTTTAACAGCAGTTTTGAACGCCTCCCACGTCAGGCTTCGATAAACAAAAATCGTCACTACAGTTGCATATATCGCCCCAAACGCACCGGATTCAGTGACTGTGAATATCCCCGAAAGAACACCACCCACGATGATAACGGCCGTGAACAGGCCGGGAATTGCGGTGATAAACGATATGGCCAGTACGTTCCAACCAGGAAACTTCTCGGATGGATAGCCACGTTTAACCGCCACGGCGTAGGCGGCAACAGCCAAACAAACGCACATCAACACGCCCGGCACGATGCCTGCCATAAACAGTTGTGATATGGAAATCCCGCCACCAGCGGCGACCGCAAACAAGATCATGTTGTGGCTTGGTGGGATCAAGATCCCGGCAATTGATGAGGTGACCGTTACGTTGACGGCGTAATCTTCGTCATAGCCTTTTTCTTTCATCACCGGAATCAGGATTGACCCCAAGGCTGATACATCCGCAACCGCAGAACCGGAAATTCCGCCGAACAACATCGACGACAAGACGTTGACGACGCCAAGCCCCCCGCGCACCGCCCCAACGGCGGCAGAGGCGAACTTTACCAGTCTTGCGGCGATTCCGCCGTGAAACATGAGCTCTCCTGCAAAAATGAAGAACGGAATGGCAAGCAGTGAAAAGACGTTGACGCCCGATACGATCCTTTGGAATGCCACCATCAAAGGCAGGCCTTCCCACCAGAATGTGGCAAGGGCAGAAACCCCAAGAGCGAAAGCAACCGGCATCCCTATGATGACGCCGACGGCAAATAATCCAAGCAGGATAACCAGGCTCATTTTGTGTCATTCTCCAAATTCATTCGTCGTGGTCCTCGACCTCTGGATCACCGTTTATCATCCGCAGCAGATGTCCGACTGTGAACAGGCAGATCAGTACGCCACAAATCGCAATTGGCAACGAACGCAATCCTTCGGGAAGGTGAAGCAGGGGAATCTCGGTTCCCCATTTGAAAACAGTAAGTTTGTAACTTTGGGTCGCCATGATGACCCCAAAAATCAACAATGCGATGTGGGTCAGAACGGCGAACAGGGTCTTAACCCGATCTGGAACGACTTCGCGAAAATAGGATACGCCAAGATGGGTGTGTTCGTGGATGCCAACGGCGGCACCCAAAAAGGTAATCACCATCACCAACAGCAATGAGACCTGTTCGACCCATGTTGGTGTGTCGTTCATGACGTAGCGGCCAAAGACCAGCCAGCCAAAAATCAGCGTCAGAACGACCAGTGAAACGCCAGTGATGATCTTGCAGATTAATGCCAGCCCATCAAGCAAACCGTAAAAACCGGTTCTTAGCAGACCGGCATGCGGGTTCTGTATCATAGGAAAAACTCCGTAGATTCAGAGCGGCACGAAAAGGTGCCGCTCTGAACGATCATTCTATTTGAGTTAATCAGTAGTCTGGATCAATTCGACCAGCGGAACAATATCCGGGTTGGCCGCAAGATAGCCTTCGTAGACTGGAACCATGGCGGCCTGGAATGGTCCTTTGTCTGCGATCTCGTTGAACACAACACCAGCGGCCATAACCTTGTCACGGCTGGCTTGGGCACGTGCCGCCCACAATTCACGTTGCAGAACCGCACTTTCGCGAGCCGCTTCGGTGACCGCAACCTGCTCATCAGCTGTCAGGCTGTTGAAGACATCGGTATTGATGCAAACACATTCCGGGATGATCAGATGCTGCGACAGTGAATAAAACCCCGCGACCTCAAAGTGGCCGGTGCTTTCATAGGATGGCCAGTTGT
This sequence comes from Paracoccaceae bacterium, assembly GCA_003354145.1. Classification (GTDB taxonomy): domain Bacteria; phylum Pseudomonadota; class Alphaproteobacteria; order Rhodobacterales; family Rhodobacteraceae; genus NORP181. The sequence goes on along the minus strand of PIVL01000004.1, from coordinate 33,638 downwards.
TTTCAGCGCCATCAACGACACCGGAACCCAGCGACTGATATACTTCTGAGAATGCCATTGGTGTTGGGTTGCCACCCAGCTCAGAGATCATGTTGGAATACAGATCGTTGTTCATGACCCGAACCTTCAGGCCATCAAGGTCTGCAGGTGTGTTGATTGGACGGATCGAGTTATAGAATGACCTGGCGCCGGAATCGTACCACGCAAGGGCGATCAGCCCCTTTTTGGCCATCCCATCCGATATCTGCTGACCGCCTTCACCGTCAAGTACACGGTGCATGTGTTCCATGTCTTTAAAGATGAACGGCAAGGACACAACATTGGCTTCCGGGGCAATCGGACCGATTGGACCCAGGTTAAAGTTACCAATTCCCAAAGCTCCAATACGAACCTGTTCGATGGCGTCAGGCTGGCTGCCAAGAACTCCACCGTGGAAGTTTTTGACTGTTACGCTTCCGTTGGTCTTTTCAGCGACCAGCTCGGCAAATTTGTCCATGGCAATGGTGTTAGGGTACCCGTCGACGTGGATGTTCCAGGCCTTGAGCTCTGTGGCGTTGGCAGCCATCGTGCTGGTCGCCAGCGCAAGCGCACCCGCAAGAGCCTGCACTACGATTGATTGGTTTACAAAATTAAACATAAAGTCCTCCCTGACTTTTTGAATTTGGAACCTGCAGGCTCTCAGGGGTTGAGGAGTCCTAAACGGTGGTTCCGATTGGTTGGTTGATTGTTGAATATTTCAGAATTTTCCGGTCCTTCCTTTCTTGTCTCGAATGCTGGTTCATAATTTGTAGGCTTGCTTGGCAAGCCGGTACGAAAGATCGTGGGCAAGTTCGAAGGCCTCGTCCTCGTCAAGCCGACCGGTCCGAACAAGCGTGGCGAGATAGGCGCAATCAACGCGTCGCGCGACGTCGTGGCGCGCCGGAATCGAACAAAACGCCCGTGTGTCGTCGTTAAACCCAACGGTGTTATAAAACCCGGCGGTTTCCGTTGTGGTTTCGCGAAAACGGCGCATGCCTTCGGCGCTGTCATAGAACCACCAGGCGGGGCCAAGTTTCAGGCAGGGGTAAATGCCAGCCAATGGTGCCAGTTCACGCGCGAACGCCGTTTCATCAAGCGTAAAGAGAATGATACTGAGGCCGGGTTCCAGCCCCACCGCGTCGAGCAATGGTTTGAGTGCCTGAACATAATCTGTAGGCCTTGGAATATCAAAACCTTTATCGGGCCCCAAATGCTTGGCCATGTGGTCTGAATGGTTGCGCCATGAACCGGGGTGAATTTGCATCACCAGCCCGTCATCCAGACTCATTCTGGCCATTTCGGTCAGCATCTGACCGCGAAATGCATCCGCCTCATCCGCTGTGAATTTGCCCGACAACACTTTGTTAAACAGTATTGCGGCCTGATCCTGTGACAGATTCTCAGTTCGCGCAGTCGGATGCCCATGGTCCGTCGAAGTTGCGCCAAATTCCCTGAAATATGCACGACGTTTTCGGTGAGCATCCAAGTAGCCTTGCCAATTCGTGGCATCAACGCCAGCAAGCTCTCCGAACCTCTCAATATTGACGACAAAATCGGCTTTGTCAGGATCAACAACCGCATCCGGGCGATAGGCGGTAATAACCCGGCCGTTCCAGTCGCTATCGTTGATCATCCGGTGCCAGCGTAAATCATCTAGCGGGCTATCGGTGGTTGCGATCACTTCAATGCCAAACGAGTCAAAAAGGGCACGAGGGCGGAATTCTGGTTTTGCCAGACAATCCGCGATGTGATCATAGAATGTGTCTGCTGTTTTTGCCGACAATCGCTCGGTCAGTCCAAATACCTCTTGAAACGCGTGGTCCAGCCACATCCGCGATGGAGTGCCGCGCAACAGATAAAAGTTCTCGGCAAACAACCGCCAAATTTTGCGCCCATCGGTTTCCACGGATCGGCCATCGTCAAACGGCACACCAAGATTTTCAAGTGGAACACCCTGTGAATACAACATCCGGAACACGTAATGATCGGGCGTTACAAACAACTGAGCAGGGTCGGGGAACGGATTATTTTCGGCATACCAGTGCGGATCCGTATGCCCGTGCGGGCTTATGATTGGTAAATTCTTTACGGTTTTGTATAGCTCAGCCGCGACAGCGCGCACTGAAGGCTCTAGTGGAAATAGCCGGTTTTCATCTAATTGAGCCAACGTTATTTCGCCCTGCATATTCGAGCAAAGCCCCAGTGCCCTGTCATCTTGCTAACTGATATGCTAGTTTATTAGTATAGTCAATTTGTGAAACGAACTGTAACACTGCCACAGGGAAGGGATGCTCACTCGTTTCAAGAATTGAATGCCAAAGGAACAATGCGACTGATGAATGCAAAGAGAAGTCGGCAATTTAGCAGTGGATCCGGACCTGCGACGAAATCCGAAAGATTGAACACTCTGAAAGTCAGGCCGACATGCCCCTGAAACCAAATCTTGTACCATTGGACCAGATCGCCCGGCCAAGTGTGGCAGAACAGGTGTTTGACTATCTGCACACGCAAATCGTCACTCTTGCTTTGCCTCCGGGAACGCGTATTTCAGAGGCGGATGTGTCAAAAGCACTTGGTACTTCGCGCCAACCTGTCAGGGACGCATTTTTCCGCTTGTCCAAGCTTGGCTTTCTCGACATCCGCCCACAACGCGCCACGCGGGTAAGCTTGATCTCGGAAAACAGAGTTATGGATGCGCGGTTCGTGCGGACCGCTTTGGAGGTCGAAACCATTCGGATTGCCTGCCAACTCATCTCGGACGAAAACATTTCACATCTAAGGCAAAATGTAGCAGAGCAGGCGGAGTCAATCCGGAACGACGACCGCGCCCGATTTCATCAGTTGGACGATGAATTTCATCGCGAAATCTGTAACATTTCCCGGCATCCATTTACCTGGCATATCATCAGTGAAAACAAGGCGCATCTTGATCGTGTTCGTCTGTTGTCGCTGTCCTTCAATCAACAGCAAACACTGAAAGAGCATACTGGCTTACTGTACGCGCTAGAAGCCAAAGATGCAGACAAGGCTCAATCGCTGATGCGCCAGCATCTGTCCCGACTGGAAAAGGAAATTGGTCGAATTCGTGCCGAAAACGCTAGCTATTTTGCCGATAATCAGAAAGCCGGGTCCTAAACCAGCAGAGCTCATCTGACAGGCTGTCCACAGGACCTGCGCCGAACAGATTGCGTCCCATTAATTGTTGGCAATATGCTTAAGACGAACGTGGCAACCCCAAATTGCCCCCACGCCAGATATACGTGGAGGCAAAGTTCGTTGAGAGGATCGGCTTAGCCAGCAATCAAACCAGACCCTTTGGCGACGGCAAATTCGTCAACGTCGATGGTGCCATTTTCATTCGCGTCGATCGTATTAAAAACTTCTTCTGTGATATCCGGATAGGCGGCTTGCATCTCGGCAAGATTATACGCGCCATCGCCATCTGTATCGATTGCGGCGTCGGCGTCCAAAGCAAATGCAGAGGTGGAAAAGATTACAAACGTAGCAAGGCTGGAAGCAATTATTGTCTTGGTCATGGGGTACTCCGTTTTATTTATTTGTGAGGTGCCGGATTGGCGTCCTCGAGCCCACACAGAACGCCGGAACCAGTTTTTGGCGAGGCCAATACGGCAGTCATGTCGAAAGTCGCGAATTATGGCCAACGACTCGCATTCGGGTTTGCGAAAGATCGCCTAGAAAAATCGGGGCAGGCGAACTCAGCAAGGAATGACCGAGCCCAATGCCCGAAATCGGCGGGTTATTTCCAAGACCGAAACTTGCGAGTCTTCTCATAGAGTCAAATCGGGGCTAGTCTGATTTCTCGGGCAAACTAGACGAATTCAATTAGAGGCTTGGATATGCGTAATACCAGATTCGTGCGACGCGCTCGGGTTGCGATCCGCAAAATCCGACGTGTTGTGCCTGAGAGCCTTTATGGGCGAGCGGCTCTTATCTTGGTCGTTCCAATTGTTGCTGTGCAGCTTGTCGTTTCCATAAGCTTCGTGCAGCGGATCTATGAGGGCGTAACATCTCAGATGACGCAGAATATCGTTGTTGAGATTGATCTGTTGGTTGATAGCTATCAAAATGGGAATAATCTCGCCCATAACGCCGAACTATTGCGCATTGGGTCTGCGGTTGGGAACGGCCCTTCTCAGGATCGTGTGTCCTATTTTGACATATCGGGAAAATCGATCATTCGCACGCTGCGCGAAAGTCTTCCTGAAATGATTGCTGTTGATCTTGTGGCTGATCCGGATTGGGTTCATCTATCGCTGGACACGCAGCCCAAGACTTTAAATCTAAGTTTTCCCCGCAAACGTGTGACCGCAGCCAGACGACATCAATTGCTTGTGCTGATCTTCTTCACGACTTTGCTTGTAACATCTGTGGCCTATCTGTTTTTGCGCAACCAACTGCGCCCAATTCGCAAACTGGCGCAAGCCGCTGAAGCCTTTGGTCGTGGTCACCACCGCGAATATCGCCCTGGTGGTTCAATCGAAGTCCGCGCAGCCGGCGAAACATTTTTGAATATGCGGGCCCGAATTGAACAGCACCGCGAGCAACGCACCATGATGCTGAGCGGGGTCAGCCATGATCTGCGCACGCCGCTGACCCGATTGCGTTTGGCACTGTCCATGAGTGACGACAACGAAGACAGCCGCGATATGATTGCCGATCTGAATGAAATGGAGCGCCTGATTGACTCGTTTCTGGATTTTGCCGGGGCCGAAGTGACCGAGCAGCCAGAAGAAACTGATTTGTCCAAACTGGTTCAGGATATCGTTGAAAAGTCGACCCGCTCTGGTGCTGCGGTTTCAATTGGCCAACTGCCAACTGAGCATCCTGTGATGGTTATCCGTAAATTTGCCATCGAACGGGCGTTAGAGAACCTTATTGGTAATGCCTTGCGCTATGGTAAATGCGCAGTGATCTCACTTGAGGTTGTTGACACGATGATCCGGTTTTCAGTTGAAGATGACGGCCCGGGAATTCCGCCTGAGTTACACCAGGAGGCGCTAAAGCCGTTTTCACGGCTGGACCCATCGCGAAATCAAGACAAAGGTGGCGGTGTCGGACTGGGACTGCCAATTGCACTGGATATTGCGCTGTCTCATGGTGGCACTCTGTCCCTAAAGGAAAGCAAGGAATTTGGTGGTTTATGCGCCGTGATCCAATTGCCGGTCGCCACAGACTCGGCGACCCGTGGGCAATTGCCTTTGGCTTAACTTGCCTAACCAAACCGGAAATGTGTAAGTAAGACCAACAGCGTTTTCCCCATGATTTCAAAGCGTCCATTTAAGAATGAGCCTGCAATGACACACCGCATTCTTTTCCTCACCGGAACCCGCGCAGATTTTGGCAAGCTCAAGCCATTGGCCATTGCTGCCCGCGATGCCGGGTATGAGATCACGTTTTTTGTAACCGGTATGCACATGATGGAGCGCTATGGTCTGACCAAGATCGAAGTGCATAACATGCCCGGAGTGCGGGTGCACGAGTTCCTGAACCAGCGCCCGGGGGATGGGCAGGACATCGTTCTGGCCAAGACGATTGTCGGCTTTTCGGACTATGTGACCGAAAACGAAACCGACCTGATCATTATCCACGGAGACCGGATCGAAGCACTGGCAGGCGCGATTGTTGCCGCCACAAACTATATTCCATCCGTTCATATCGAAGGCGGCGAGGTGTCCGGCACCATCGACGAGATATTCCGCCATTGTAACACCAAGCTGGCAACGCATCACTTTGTGTCCTCTGAACAGGCTGCACGCCGGGTGATGGTTCTGGGCGAGACCGAAAGCTCTGTTTACGTCATCGGCTCACCCGAACTGGATTTTCACGCAGCCCCGTCTGGTGTCACGCTTGACGAAGTGCGCAGCCGCTATGACATCCCATATGATGAGTACGGCATAGTGATATTCCATCCGGTCACCTCTGAACAGGACACAATCGGTGCACAGGCTAAGGCACTGTTTGGCGCGTTGGAGGATTCGGGGCGGTCATTTGTAGTGATTGCTCCCAATAATGATCCGGGTTCAGAGGCTATTTTTGATGTTCTGGCACAGCTTCCAAAAGAACAGTTCCGCCTGATCCCTTCGATGCGCTTTGCCCATTTCTCGGAATTGATGAAAAACGCCAACTGCATGGTCGGGAATTCAAGTGCCGGCGTGCGCGAAGCACCGTTTCTTGGCATTCCTTCGCTGGACGTTGGCACCCGTCAGACCAATCGCGCACAGGCCTCTTCCGTGTCTTATTGTGCAGCCGAAGATCGCGCTGCAATTAATGCCTTCCTGACCCGCGAATGGGGCAACCGACATGCGCCGGACAAAAGCTTTGGAGAAGGAGGCGCTGCGGATCGGTTCGTTGAAATTCTTGCCTCAGACTCGTTCTGGGCAAGTGGGCTTCAAAAGGCATTTCAGGACATTGACTGATCACCGGCCTACGGCATCCAAAACTTTTTCCCTTTGGGCATACCTCGCGGCCAGCAGGATCATTCCACTATTTGCACCGACACTTCTGCACCGACGTCTGGCACAAGGCAAAGAGGACCCGGCCCGCTGGCAGGAAAAACTTGGACTGGCAACTCTTGCGCGGCCCAAAGGCAGGCTGATCTGGTTGCACGCCGTCGGTTTGGGAGAGGTAATGGCCTTACGTGGCCTGATTGTCAGCTTATCGCGCCATGATCCACAGCTGTCGTTTCTGATCACGTCAACGGCCAGATCATCAGCACAGGTTGTCAGCACGAATTTGCCTGCCCGCACGCAACACCAGTTTCTGCCGCTGGACGCACCACGTTATTTAACGCGTTTTCTGGACCATTGGCGGCCAGACCTGTCGATCTGGGCAGAACAGGACATTTGGCCGGGTGCGGTAGTGGCCAGCCATGCGAAGGGCATTCCGATTGCCTTTATTAATGTACGCATAAGCGCACAAAGCCATGCCCGTCGCACCCGGGTTCGCGGGGTTTATGGCGATGTGTTGCGTCGCCTGTCTCTTATCAGCGCGCAGGACAAAGACAGCGCCACGCGGCTTGCCGATCTTGGTGCGAAAAATGTTCAGATAAGCGGGTCACTAAAACCAGCCGCGCCATTGTTGAGTGCGGATGAAGATGAATACACCCAGCTTCGCGCCATGTTGGGCAAGCGTCGAATTTGGGTTGCGGCCTCGACCCATCCGGGGGACGAGGCCGAATCGATCGCAGCGCAGCAATCATTGACGGATTGGTTGCTGATTCTTGTTCCGCGTGATGCCGGGCGCGCAGATGATGTGGCCAAAGCCTTGAAGAATGCCGGTTTGTCGTTTGCCCAGCGCAGCCAGGAGCAAGTGCCGGGAAACAATGACGCGGTTTGGCTCGCCGATAGTTATGGTGAACTTGGGCTTTGGTATCGTCTGGCCGAGGCCGCGCTGATTGGCGGAGGGTTTGATCAGATCGGTGGCCATAACCCTTGGGAAGCCGCCGCACTGGGTGCGGCAATTCTGCATGGCCCGGACACAGCAAATTTTGCAGCTGACTACACGATATTGGATGATGCCCAAGCCGCTAGGTTGGTTTCTTCTGGCACAGTTGCATCTGTGCTTAACGACGCTGATCTGGCAGGGATGGTCGACAAGGCCAGTGCATTAATTGCTGAAAGGCAAAATGCACTTGATCACCTGTCTGCCGAACTATTGTCACTGATCGGGGTCGCGCCATGAGCCTGAGCTTGCGTCTGTTTCTGTGGCTTTGGTCCTTTGTCTGGACCGCAGGTCTGCCGATGATCCTGTTTTACCTCTGGCGACGGGGCAAAAAGGACGCGCTCTACAGCGAACATCTTGCCGAACGGTTCGGCCGCTACCGCGCCCCTTTTCAGGGCGCGATCTGGGTGCATGCGGTCAGCCTTGGCGAAATGCGATCAGCGGTGCCGATGATCCGGGCCATGCTCGCGCGTGGAGATCGGGTGGTCACCACCCATTTCACCCCGGCAGGTCGGCGCGAAGCAGAGAGTGTATTTGCCAAAGACATTGCTGCTGGCCAAATGCAATGTGTCTGGGTGCCGCTTGAGACCGCATGGGCCTTTCGCGGTTTTTTCCGCGCGTTCCGTCCGACTTGCGGTTTGGTGATGGAAATTGAAATTTGGCCAAGAATGGTCTTTGCCGCCAAACACGCGGGCGTGCCATTGTTCATGTGCAACGCGCAATATCCCAGAAAGTCCATGGCGCGTGATGCGGGCGGGCTGCAATTGCGCCATCAGGTGATGCGGGGCTTTGCCGGGGCGCTGGTCAAGTCACAACTTCAAGCGGATCGGTTTGCATCCGTGGGGCTGTCCAATATCGAGATCACAGGAGAATTGCGCTTTGAGCAGCCGATCCCTTCGGCACTGCTAAAGTCAGGGCAGGCGGCGCGGGAATGGCTTGGCGCAGCAGATCGTCGGGTCATTACCATTGCCAGCGCAATTGAGGGCGAAGATCCGGTTTATCTGCACGCGATTGCGGCGCTTAGGGCTGATCATGCGACCCGAGATCTGCCCGCACCGTTATTTATCTATGTGCCGCGCCGACCAGAACGGTTTGACGAAGTGGCTCAGACCATTGGGTCCAGCAACCTGACTGTCCTGCGGCGTTCGGAACTGTTTGGTGAGACGCTGGACCCCGCAGACTGGGGCCCCGCAAACTGGGGCCCCGCAAACTGGGGCAATGCGCAAGAGCTGCCAGATGTTATCCTTGGTGATAGTCTGGGCGAGATGTATTTCTATCTGGCGATGGCTGATCAGGTCATTGTCGGCGGTGGGTTCAACCCCAAAGGTGCGCATAACATCATCGAACCTTTGGCCCTGAAAAAACCCATTCTTACCGGGCCGCATGTGGGAACCATCGAATACCCGTTTGTCGAGGCCGAAGCAGCAGGCGTTGCCCAATCAGTTCCAGATGCAGAGGCACTGGCAGAGGCGTTACTTTTGCCTCCGGCAAGTAATCCCAAACGGATCGATTTGTTTTTCACTGCCCATTCCGGAGCAACGAAAAAGACTTTGGCTGCGCTGGACAGGCTGTTGGGCCAATAATCTAGGATTTGCGCACGCCTTCGCGCAATTGTTCAGACAACAGAAACTCTACCAAGCGTAAATCATAAGGTGAATCAATGTCGTGGCAGCGTTCTGATGGCAGCACAAACGGGATCACGCGCCCCTCATAGATCGTCTTGGCCTGACGTAGATAGGCTGGATCAAGGATATAGATCACGCCCACATGTTCATAAACAACCGGCGCATCCTGTCGCGCCCAGACCCCGCCGGGCAGGGGTTTGGACACATGAAGCGCGCCACTTTCGTCCGGCTCGACCAGATTGAAATAGGGGTTTTTGTTCGCCTCACAAACGCTCATCACCATGTCCGGCTGTTCAGATTGAAACAGATCAAGCGCGCCGGTTATGTCCTTGGGGATGCGAAGCGGCGAAGTGCAATCAAGGTCAACAAAGGTTGTCACCGGCCCGACCTTTGCCTCGGACGCATCAAGTGCATGTTGCCAGACATTCCACTTAGGTGCTGAATCCGTTGCCAGATTGGCAGGTCGCAATCCAATATCAAGCGCGCCGCGCCGGACCGCATGGTCATACATTTCCTCGTCATCGGTGGACACGACCACAGCATCTATGCGGGGCTCTGCAAAAAGCTGATCCAGAGACCAGTCAATCAGTGGTTTCCCGCAAATTGGTCTAAAATTCTTGCCGGGCACGCCTTTTGAGCCTTTGCGTACACCAATATGACCTAGGATCATGTTTTGTCCTTTGCTTTGAGGCTATCCTCAAGAGTTTGGTATTGTTCGATGATCTTGCCTCTAATCGGCCCAAGCACACCGTCGGACCAGATCAGACGGCGGCCTTTTCGATCAACGACTTCAGCGCCTTCGGGCAGATGCAAAAGCTCTTCGCCTTTCACTTCGGCACCGGGCAATGTCACCACAAGCAGATTGGCCCAGCGGCGACGGTTCCAAGGCAGTGCGCCACGCAAATGGATCAGCCAACGCCACGGCACCATGAATTCGGTTGGGAATTTCACCGCCATTGTTCTGGGGATGGTGCGCATATGCGGTTGCGCGATCCAGCTAATGAACCGTTCGTCTGCGATCATGGGTCGAAAGTTCAGCCCGTCATGTTCGTCATAAAGCGCGCGAAAACGGCTCGCAATAAAGTGGCATTCGTGTGGATGAAAGACGATCATCGACGAATTGCCCCGGGCATATCTGCGCCCTTTGGTGTGCTTGTGCAAAAAGCGGCCAAGCGGGCCAAACGGAAGCAGCGCGCTTTGGAAAATGGCGATGGTTTGCGGCGTGTATTGCAACGCCAGAAACTGTTGCAGATCCCCCATTACCACGGAATCAAGGTCCAGATAGATCGACGGCAGATCATCCGGCAAAACGCCGTCCTCAAACATGGCAAGTTTGGCCTGACAACCGGGGCCTTTGAATTCAGGCTTCAGAAAAAATTCGGGAAAGTGGCGCTGAATTACACCCGCTTGCAAACCTTCTCTGGTCCGATCAGTCACCAGAACGACACGAGGTTCGGTCCGACTCTGTGATTTGACGATGCGGATCAGATGGTTGACTTCGTCGATACCATATTTGGTGCCCCAGAGGACAAGAACCAATTGGTATTCAGCTTGTGAATCCATCTGCTTGCCTTTCGTATGTCACCAAATCAGCTGCAACTCACTATTGCTACATCATTTATTTGATTGCAACCGTACTGGAATAGGCGGAAATCCGGTGCGACGGGGACAGATTTGACTCTAAAGGTTCTGAGGCGAATGAAAGGCGTGGTGATACACCACGAGGTTCGGTATATGGTGGGCATTGTTGAACAAAATACGGCAATCTAGATGGCCTCGCATTCTACCAAAGCCAGTCTTGTTTCTGACTGGTTAGTTGACCGTGTGTTTCGCATGGTTCTGGCGATCCTGCTGATGCTGTCGTTTGACCGCCGTCGGAATTGGTGTGGCTGGTTCGTTACGCATGTTGTGGCGCCTTTTGCCGGCTTTCGGACCCGCATTCGAACCAATCTGAAACTGATTTATCCTGACATGCCCAATGCCGAGGTCGAACGTATGGTTTTGGCCGTGCCGGACAACATCGGGCGTTCTATGATCGAAACCTATTCCGGGGAGGACTTCATCGCCCGTGTTGCTGCTTCACCAGTGTCCGGGCCAGGCGTTGCAGTACTGGACAAGGCTCATCAGGACGGTCGTCCGGTTCTGCTGGTCACCGGTCATATAGGCAATCACGATGCAATCCGGGCCGCGCTAATATTACGGGGCTACCGTGTTGGTGTTCTTTATCGCCCAATGAGTAACCGTTTTTTCAACCAACATTACGTAGCTGCTCTGTCTAAAACCGGAAAACCCTTGTTTGCGCGCGGCCGCAAAGGCCTTACCGACATGGTTCGGTTCTTGAAAGGCGGCGGCATGGTTGGTGTGGTGCTGGATCAGCATATGAAAGATGGCAAAGCCCTGACGTTCATGGGCAAAATGGCGATGACATCGCTGTCGGTGGCTCAGATGGCACGGCGTTATGATGCATTGGTCGTGCCGGTTTATGGGCTGCGAGGCGCAGATGGCAATTTTAACCTGATCGTTGAAGCGCCAATTAAAAAGGGCGACGCAATTGCCATGACGCAGGCATTGAACGACAATCTTGAGAAACAGGTTCGCGCCCATCCTGACCAATGGTTGTGGACCCATCGCCGCTGGCGCAATCTAACCAAGGGCATGAGCCCCAAATCAAACAAAAGCTGAGCTGGAAACAAAGATGAAAATTGGCAACCGTAAGATTTCGCTTGAAAACCCACCTTTGGTGATCGCCGAAATCGGCATCAACCACGGCGGAGACCTGAACGTTGCCAAGCATATGGTTGATTTGGCAGCGGGTTCCGGATGCGAGATCATCAAACATCAAACCCATTTTATCGAGGATGAGATGACCGATGAAGCCAAGCAGATTTTCCCACCCAATGCCGATGTCTCGATCTGGGAAGTCATGGAAAACTGTGTGTTGACAGCGGACGAAGAAATCGAATTGAAACGTCACACCGAAGGGCTGGGGATGATTTACATATCAACGCCTTTCAGCCGTAAGGCCGCCGATTTTTTGGATGATATCGGGGTTCTTGCATTTAAGATCGGGTCAGGTGAGGCCGACAATCTGCCGCTTATTCGTCACATCGCGGCCAAGGGTAAACCGGTCATCATGTCTACGGGCATGCAGACCATTGAAACCATCGGTCGAAGTGTCGCCATTCTTGATGAGGTCGGCATCGACTATGCTCTGCTGGAATGCACCAACCTTTATCCCAGCCCCGCCGAAATCGTCAGCCTGCGCGGTGTCACCGAGTTGAAGCAGGCGTTTCCCAACGCTGTCGTTGGCTTTTCCGACCATTCCATCGGGCCGGAAATGGCGCTGGCCTCTGTGGCACTTGGCGCGTGCATCCTTGAGCGGCATTATACCGATAGTCGCTATCGCAAAGGCCCTGACATCATCAATTCGATGGACCCTGCTGAATTGCGACTGTTGATCGACCGCTCAAAAGAAATCTGGATCGCTGCAAATAACCCCAAACAACGTTCAAAGGACGAAGACGCAGTCTATTTGTTCGCCCGCGCCAGTGTGGTTGCGGATCGTGACTTAACCAAGGGTCACGTGATTGGCGTGGCTGACATCTGGGCGCGTCGTCCTGGTTCGGGTGAGATCGCCGGGTACGATTTTGACAAAGTCGTCGGCAAGCGGCTGACACGGTCTGTGAAACGCAACACTCAACTTAAGTGGTCCGATTTGGCCTGAACCGGCCAAAGGGATTTCAGCACAGAATTTTGGCCCGCTTCGGATCAAATGGCGCACCGTTGAACCGGGTAGCAACCGAGTGTTGGCCAAAAGCTTCAACTTCAAATGCGCTCGCTTCGTCAAGATCAACGGGCAGGTACCCGAGAACCAGACTTTTGCCGATCGTATAGCCAAAATTGCCACTAGTGGTGCGCGCAAGCGGCTGGCCGTTCAAATAGATCGCCTCGCCGCCATATACTGGCAAAGGTTCGTCCAGCACCAGACAGGCCAGTTGACGCGTTACTCCGGTCTCGCGCATCTGAGCCAGCGCCGAACGCCCTAGAAAGTCACCTTTGTTCCAGTCGATCAGAAAACCCAACCCCGCCTCAAGCGGCGTGTGATCGGGTGTGATATCTGCCCCCCAGGCGACAAAGCGTTTCTCAAGTCGCAGACTGTCAACGGCGCGGTATCCGGCATTCGAAATACCAAATTCCTGACCTGCAGCCTGAAGCATTTCATAAACATAGGCCATGTATTCCGTCGGTATATAAAGCTCCCAGCCCAGCTCTCCGATATAGGTGACACGATAAGCAAGGGCAGGGGCATATCCGAGGCGTACGTCCTGCGCGCTCATGAACGCGAACTCGCCATGACTAACATCAGTATCTGTGACTTGCTCAAGCACTTTGCGCGCCAGTGGTCCCGCGAGATTGATGACCCCATAAGCAGACGTGATGTCGCGCACCTTTACGTCGACCGTTTTGTCTGCAGCAAAACCTACCAGATTGCGCGTGATCCAGTCGCGGTCCCGCACCCCAAGAGCTGAGCCGGTGATCAGCCAGAAACAGCTGGCTGCGCGTCGAATGATGGTTACATCTGCCTCAATACCACCACGCGCATTGCAAAGTTGTGTATAGGTCGCGCCGCCCAGTGCCTTGTCGATGTTGGCAACGGCCAGATATTGCAGGAATCGGCAGGCATCATTCCCGGTGATTTCCAGCTTGGTGAAAGACGTCATATCGATCATCACCACGCCTTCGCGCGCCGCTTTATGTTCAACCCCAACAGTGGCGTCCTGACCGGGCCGGTCCCAGCCGAACACGTCTTTTTGCGCGATGTTGCCATGCGCGAACCAATTGGCTCGTTCCCAGCCGAATTTAGCGCCGAACACCGCGCCCTGGTCTTTTAGTGTTTGATACAGCGGGCTGCGTCGTACACCGCGTGCGCTGGTCAGTTCCTCGCCGGGCCAGTGGATCGCGTAATATTGGGCATAGCTTTCAACGGCGCGGTCATGCAGGAATTTCTGACCGGCCTGAAGCGGACCAAACCGGCGAATGTCAAAGGCCCAGAGATCCAGCCCCGGATCGCCTTCAAGTATCCAGTTCGCTGCGGCCTTGCCAACGCCGCCCGACGCAGCGATGCCCGAAGTGAAGGCGCAGGCTGCAAAGAAGTTATCCAACCCGGGAACTGGACCCATGATCGGCTCACCATCCGGAGAAATAGGGATTGGGCCGTTGATAATGGTGCGAATGCCAAGCTTTTCAAGGATCGGCAGGCGCGCCATCGCTGGTTCCAGAAACTCGGTCAGCCGATCCATGTCTGCGTCAAACAGGTGACGCTCGTGGTCCCATGGGAAACCGTCAATCGGGTTCACCTTGCGGGTAATACGCTCCCAACCCCCAATGGCCAGCGCACCGGGTTCCGGTTTGGCGTAATAGCCGCCATCGGGATCACGAAAGGCCGGCAGATCAGCCGGGATTTTATCGGTTTTTTCGGTCACCAGATATTGATGTTCAACTACACCGGCCGGGATTTCAACCCCTGCCATCCAGCCAACCTGCCGCGCCCACAACCCACCTGCATTGATGACAGTTCCAACGTTAATCGTGCCGTGATCGGTGACAACCTGCGATATGCGGTTGCCGTCGCGCACCAGGTCATGCACCATCACGCCCTCGATTGTGCGACCACCACGTTTGCGGAAACCTTTGGCATAGGCCTGCGTCAACCCGTTGGGATCAATATGGCCGTCATCCGGAATGAACGCAGCCCCAACCAGATCATCGACGTTCATCAACGGATAAAGTTCCTGCGCCTCTGACGGAGTCAGCATTTGCATGTCAAAACCAATAGCACGCGCCGAAGAATGCGATTTTAGCAGTTCTTTCCATCGGTCCGGGCTTGAGGCAATGCGCAGGCTGCCAACCTTGCACCAGCCGGGGTCTTGCCCTGTGTCCTGGCGCAGAGTGTCAAATAACGTGACACTGTCATTCATCAGGCTCATCAGGTTTTCCTGCGAGCGGAATTGCCCGACCAGACCCGCAGCATGCCAGGTCGCGCCCTCGGTCAGTTTCGACTTTTCCAACAGCAGCACATCGCGCGCCCCGGCTCGGGCCAGATGATAGGCGATGCTGGTGCCAATGACGCCACCGCCGATAACCACATAGGACGCCGTCGTCGGAAAGCGCTTCATGCGCTTTTGACCTTTTTTGAACGCCGGGTTTGACGCCGTGTCTTGCGACGTGTGCGCTTTGGTTCATTGGTTCCGATGTCGATGCGGTCCCACCCCGGTTGTGGGTGCGCATCACCGTCAACCATGCCACCAAATTCGGCGCGGATGCGGGCGTCTGTTTCAGCGTCTATAACAAAAGGATTTGGCGTCGATAGCTTTTCAAAAGCCGCGTTCAATGCCCGTTGGTGGATCGTTGAAGCGCCGTCGGCCTCCCATGTCTCGCGTAGATTACGATCTGCCAGATCCGGCATGAACGTCGCGCTGAGCATCCAGTCCAATGTCGTGGGGTTGTCGGCAAACATGCCTGCGGGGCCGGTTTCTTTGATCTCTTGCAAACACACAGCCTCGCGGGAAAATCCAAAACCACCGCGTACTTTCTTGATCATCCGGGCAATTTCGTTGTCGATCATCAGCTGGCCGAAATCAAACGACATCAGCGCATCCTGCAGGCCGCCCATAACAATGAAATCAGCCCCCGACATTGCCCCCATCAACGGCGACATACCCTTTTCAAAGCCCGATTGCGCGTCCGCAACCTTGGAATTGGTCAGACCCAAATAGCCACCCGCAGGCACATTATAAAACCGCGACATCTGGCAAACGGCGGAATTCATCATGCCAATCTCAATTGCGCCGGGTGCGTAGGCGCCATCACGCATATCGGCGAACACCGGCAAAAAGTTGTATATCTGCGCGGTTCCCGGTTTACTCATCTGCGCCAACACAGCGACGGCCAGCCATTCGGCATTCATGATCGTCAGCATGCCGGGCAGGGACAGCGGAGTGCTAAGCCCGCCCATCGGTGCAATAGTGCCGTAAGCCGTGATGCCATTCTCGGCGAAATACATCATGGTTTCGGTGCTGTCGTAATCCATCGTCAGAGGCGACACGATTGAGCAATAGCCGAAATTGATGAACGGACGTTCCCAGAATGCTTCTTTCGAACCGGCGATCAATTCTCCCAATCGGATCACCTGTTTGGCTTCGCGCACGTCATAGACTGATGTACGCACGGGTTTGACACAGTTTTTTAACGCCGTATAAAACCGTGTCAGGCTGAACTGATCTTTTGGTGCATCATCCGCCAGCGTCGAGATCGAGAACAGATCAAACCCATCCAGCGTGTTCACCAACTGAGCGATGCGGGCAATGTCATGCGAGGTAGAACGGCGGCAAACGCCGGTGGCTGGATCGACGATATCAGGTGCCGAACTTGCTGTGGCCACAACCGGTAATTCGCGTGGAAATGTAACATCAAAGGCAGGATCACGGCCCCGCAATGTGATCGTAGGCGGCACCATTTTGCGATAACGCTCGACCACCTGCGCAGGAATGCGGACCAGTTCGGTTTCGTGATTTACAATCGCACCATGTTCAGCAAACCGTTTGCGTGCCTTTTCATTTCGCACCAACAATCCGGTCTCTTCCAGAATCTCAAGAGAAGCAGCATGAACATACGCAACATCCTCTTCTGTTAAATACGAGAAATACTGCATCCGAACCTCATTTTTACCCGGTTTTCTTTGAGATATGTTGGCGACATTGCGGGCTTGCGACAAACGATGATTGCTGCCATTTTACATAAGTTAATCTTATGCGAGCAAGCCCATGAAACGCCCCCGCCTGAACATGTTACGCACATTTGAAGTTGCCGGTCGCAAGCTCAGTTTTTCGTTGGCCGCAGAGGAACTTTACATTTCGCAGGCGGCGGTCAGTCAGCAAATCCGCAATCTTGAGCGTGATTTGGGCAGTCCTTTGTTTCTGCGCGGGCATCGCACATTGGCCCTGACCAGTGCAGGGGCGGCGTATTTAAGTGCGGTACACGAAGCGCTTGACCGGCTGGATACCGTCACAGATCAGCTGTTCCCGGATCGGCCAAATCAGACTGTGACCATCCGATGTACATCAAGCATCGCAACACTGTGGCTTGCCCCCAAAGCAGGCGCGTTTCACACGGCACATCCAGAGATCACGCTGCGGCTGCAAACCCTGGATTCTGAACAGAATACCGGACAAGCGGCAGGGGTGGATCTTGAGATATTCGTTTCGGGCAAAGATGTGAGTGATGCCCAGACTGAAAGGCTTTTGACCTCAACGATTACACCTGTCGCATCGCAAGAAATGTTAGAACGCGCGCCGGGTATGAAAACCGCGCGCGACATATTAAGTTGTGAACTGGTGCATATCCTCGGCTATGACGATGACTGGCATCGCTGGGTACGCCGGCACGGGCCAAAGAGCGCAGCAATGCCGCGCGGTCTGATGGTGGATGGTTCAGTGATCGCCATTGAAACGACGCTTCATGGTAATAGCATCATGCTGGGCCGACGCCCTTTCATCGATCAATATTTGCAGTCGGGCAAACTCGTCGAAGTGTTTGAAGAACCGGTGACCCTGTCCGCAGATTACTATGTACGCCGTTTTTCGTCAGGTCGATCTACTGATCGGGTGCTCCAGTGGTTGGGCCAGTTGGCGAAAGGCTGAAAATTCGGAAAATGTGCATCCTGAAGCTGTAAACAATCTGATGTTCTGAGCATTATAATTGACTTGATTGGTTCCGGGACGACAATAAAACTCAATCATTGGCAAGCTCGGTACCCTTTTGTCGCAGGTTCGAGAACAATTACGTGATAAATCAAAAAGTTATTGCAAACCATTTCAGACGGTGCTGATAATTGGAAAGCGCGCGGAAAACGACTCTCTGCGGCGCGATTCCGACAACAATGCCAGCTGACCTTAAAACGCAGATGCCAGTATGAAGCCGACAAACACCATTGATCCAACCCATTTCCATAAGGTTGTCGACTGTCAGTATGCCTGCCCGGCACACACGCCAGTTCCGGAGTATATCCGCTTGATCATGGCCCGCCGTTACACCGATTCCTACATGGTTAACTGGGAGGCCAATGTGTTTCCCGGCATCCTTGGCCGCGTTTGTGATCGCCCATGCGAGCCTGCTTGCCGCCGCCAGCGGGTTGAAGAAAAACCCGTCGCGATATGTCGTTTGAAACGGGTTGCAGCAGACAATAAGGGCGACATCCAGGACCGGCTTCCGAAAATTCCGACCAAGAAAAACGGCAAACGGATTGCTTTGCTGGGGGCAGGGCCGGCATCGCTGACTGTGGCGCGTGATCTGATGCCCTTGGGCTATGAAACAACGCTGTTTGAACGCGACGAGATGGCGGGCGGAATGATGCGCTCACAGATCCCGTCCTTTCGTCTACCTGAAGAAGTGATTAATTCCGAAGTCGACATTGTCCTGAACATGGGTGTCGAGCCGCGGTTTGGCAAAGAGATCACTAGCCTCAAAGCCATTCTGGACGAAGATTTCGATGCTGTGTTTGTTGGAACCGGAGCGCCAAACGGTCGCCCACTTGATCTGCCCGGTCTGAAAGAGGCGGGCGATCATGTGAAAATCGGGATCAACTGGCTTGCCAGCGTTACCTTTGAACATATTGACGAAGCGCCAAAACGGGTTGTGGTTTTGGGCGGCGGTAACACTGCAATGGATTGCACCCGTACGGCGCTGCGGTTGGGCGCGACAGATGTCAAAGCCATCGTGCGATCGTCCTATGATGAAATGAAATCTTCACCGTGGGAGCGCGAGGATGCCGTCGCCGAGGAGATTTCGATCATACCGAACCACACCCCGCTGAGCTATGTTGTGGAAAACGACAAGTTTATTGGCGTTGAATTTGATCGAGTAGAAACCCATTGGGACAAAGGCAAACGCCGTCTGGTTTCAACCGGTGAAAAGCCGGTATTGGTTGAATGTGATTTGGTCCTTGTTGCTGTTGGTCAGGACGTCAGCCTTCCGTGGATCGAACGCGATGTGGGTATTCAGTTTGATGACTGGGACATGGCGGTGGTTAATCGCGATACGTTCCAGTCAACCAACGAGAAGGTCTTTTTTGGCGGTGACGTAGCGTTTGGTCCGGAAAACATTATCATGGCGGTGGCGCATGGACATCAGGCTGCGGCCTCGATTCATCGATACCTGACCGATGGGCGCGATGTAAATGACGTGCCAATTGGTGACTATACGCTAACCTCGCAGAAAATGGGCATACACGAATGGTCGTATCAAACGGCCATTTCCGATGAAAAGCGCAACGTTGTCCCGATCATCAATCTGGAAGAGGCGCTTGAGGATATTACTGCCGAAGTTGAGTTGGGGTTTGACGAAAAACTGGCCCTAAGCGAAGCCGCCCGCTGTCTAAGCTGTGATGTACAAACGGTATTCGCTGAAGATCTGTGCATTGAATGCGTCGCTTGCGAAGATATTTGCCCGATGGATTGCATCAATTTCGTCCTCAATGGCGACGAAGATGATCTGCGCAGCCGACTAATCGTTCCGGCGGACGAAAGCGAACGCGATCTTTATGTTTCGGGGCAGCTTAAAAGCCACAAAGTTATGGTCAAAGACGAAGACGTTTGCCTGCATTGCGGCCTATGTGCCGAACGCTGCCCGACCGGGGCATGGGACATGCAGAAATTCCTTTTTCACGCAGATAGGGCGACATAGATATGGCTTCGATTACATCCCTGAATGAGTGCGTCATCCGATTTGCAAACACCAATGGGACCGGATCGGCCAGTGCGAACAACATGTTTGCCAAAGCAATATTCCGAATGGGCATTCCAGTCAGCCCGGCCAATATTTTCCCATCCAACATTCAGGGCATGCCGACCTGGTATGACGTACGTGTCAGCGCGCAGGACTATATGGCGCGCCGCGAAGGCGCACCTGACATCGTTGTGGCGATGAATGCGCAAAGCATGGCCGAGGACGTGGAAAATGTCCGTCCTGGCGGGTTTTTCTTTTACGACTCAAGTCGCCAGATTGATCCGGCTTTGATGCGGCAGGACATAACGTTTTTGGGTATGCCAATATCCGAGATTTGCCTGCGTGAATACAAGGCACCAAATTTAAGGCAGCTGTTTAAGAACGTCGTCTATGTGGGTGCTATGGCTGCACTTTTGAATATCGACATCAAGATTCTCAAGGATCTTGTTGCGGATCAATTCAAAGGCAAGGAAAAGCTTGTCGCGCCGAACGTGCATGCGCTGGATCTCGGCTTTCAATACGCTTTGACCCATTTCAAATGCCCTTTGTCGATACGCCTTGAAAAGACAAACAAAGTTGGTTCGCGCATCCTGATTAATGGCAATACTGCCACCGGACTGGGTGCCGTTTATGGTGGTGCCACGGTGGTGGGCTGGTATCCGATCACGCCCAGCACATCGGTGGTCGAGAATTTTGAAAAGTATTGCAAACGTCTGCGTATAGATCCGGCGTCTGGCAAAAACAATTTCGCCATCATGCAAGCCGAGGACGAACTGTCTGCTATCGGCATCGCCATTGGTGCCGGCTGGAACGGCGCGCGTGCCTTTACTGCAACCAGCGGGCCCGGCATTTCGTTGATGTCTGAATTCCTGGGACTGGCCTATTTTGCAGAAGTCCCGATGGTGTTGATGAATATTCAGCGCGCAGGGCCGTCTACTGGCATGCCAACGCGAACCCAGCAATCGGATGTTATGACCTGTGCATATGCATCGCATGGCGATACCAAACAGGTGCTATTGTTCCCATCTTCACCAGCGGAATGTTTCCAAATGTCGGCGCAGTCTTTTGATCTGGCCGAGCGGTTGCAAACCCCGGTTATTCTGATGAGCGACCTTGATCTGGGGATGAATGATCAATTGTCCGAAGAACTATCATGGGACGACAAACATGCCTATGATCGTGGCAAAGTGCTGAACGAACAGCAACTTGACGAAGTCGAACAATTTGGCCGCTATCTGGACGTTGACGGCGACGGTATTTGTTACCGCACATATCCCGGCACACACCCCGACAAAGGTAGCTTTTTCACCCGTGGCACATCGCGTGACGAATTCGCGATTTATACGGAAAAAGGCGACGAATACGTCCAGAACATGCAGCGGCTTGAGCGGAAATTTGAAACCGCCGCGGAAATTCTGCCAAAGCCCGTCCTACATCCCGATAACTCTGGTTCAAGCACCGGGGTGATATATTACGGCATGTCCGACGTGGCGATAGCCGAAACCTTTGATCTGCTGGCTGAGCAGGGGCATTTCATCGATGGTATGTGCATCAAGTCCTTTCCGTTTAGCCAAACCGTAGGCGACTTCATCGATGCTCATGATCAGGTATTTGTCATTGATCAGAACCGCGAAGGTCAGATGCGTAAGTTACTAATTATTGAGCTGGAACAAAATCCCGCCAAACTTGTCAAAGTCACACATTACGACGGAATGCCGATTACTGCCGAATTTATCAGCCAATCCATTTTACGTGACATCATCGCTGCTCCTGTGAAACGAGCGGCCAAGAGGACCGGATCATGAGCTTTCTCAAATCCAAATTTCACCATCCAAGGCTGGCTCGTAATGAACTGGGCCTAACCCATCGCGACTATGAGGGATCGCTATCGACGCTTTGCGCTGGCTGTGGTCATGATGCGGTGGGCGCTGCACTGGTACAGGCGGTTTTTGAGTTGTCGATTCCGGCACATAAGATTGCCAAATTGTCAGGCATCGGCTGTTCATCCAAGGCGCCAACCTATTTTCTTGATCAATCTCATGGGTTTAACACGGTTCATGGACGTATGCCTTCGGTTGCTTCTGGCGCCAGTATGGCCAATCGGTCGCTGAAATATATCGGCATGTCGGGTGACGGTGACACCGCGTCCATCGGGTTAGGGCAGTTCGCCCATGTGGTGCGGCGACGTTTGGATATGACCTATATCGTTGCTAATAACGGTGTTTACGGACTGACCAAAGGTCAAATGGCGGCCACTGCAGAACGCGGCTCAACGACCAAAAAAGACAATAAGGTTTTGTGGCCCGACATTGATCTGGTCACAATGGCGCTAGAGTTGGGCGCAACCTTTGTAGCGCGCAGTTTTTCCGGCGACAAAGAACAGATGGTGCCGCTGCTTAAGGCTGCGATTTGTCACGAAGGGTTTGCCTTTATCGACATCATTTCGCCCTGTGTGACCTTCAACAACCACGCCACATCAACCCGCAGCTATGATTATGTGCGCGACCATATCCAGGAAGGCCTGATTGCAGATTTTGTGCCAGTCACCAGCGAAATCACCACCAGCTATGACGAAGGCGAAAGCAACGACATTTGCTTGCATGATGGCTCGGTTATTCGGTTGCACAAGGGCTCAAACGGGTTTGATGCCCGTGATCGGCTAAGTTCGTTGGATGCAATTCACAAACACCGTGAAAACGGCGAAATTCTGACTGGCCTGCTGTATTGCGACCCAACTTATCGCGATATGCATGACATTCTGAATACAACAGAAACGCCACTTAACAGCCTGAATGAAAACGAACTTTGTCCAGGTGCGCGTACGCTGAACGGGATCAATAACGCGTTCCGTTAAGTTATAAACCACCCAACCGCGCGGCTTGTTGTTTCAGACCAGCAAGCAGCATAGCCTGACCAGCGCGAATACGCGGTGAATTTCCCAGATCAGAATGGCTTGCGACCCAGATATCGACATTTGTGTCAGGCATCACGTCATGCACCTCGACCAATCGCGGGTCTTCGCGTCCGATGAGATGGGGCAGGATTGACATCCCAGCCCCAAAAGCCGCCATTTCTTGCAACACCAAAAAACTATCGCTGCCTTGAAGAATTTGATCGGCGGGCACGGTTTCACGCATCCATTTTGCCGGAGATGAGCCAGAAAGAGGTCCTTGCAATTCAAGCCAGCGATCTGTTTTTGCGCCATTGCGTTGGTAAACCCCAAATCCCAATTTGCAGGCAACATCGCCAAACAATCCATCTGCGAGCTGACCAGAGGGGCGCACTGTAATGTCCGCAGACAATCGGTCAAAGTCTACATACGCATTGGTGCAAACCAGATTGATCCTTAGATCCGGGGCCTGATCGCTAAAACCAGCTATAATTTCGGGCAGTATCTTTTGACAAAACGTATCAGTTGAGGTCACGTTAAGTTCGCCACGCAAAGGTTCCGTCGCGCCTTTTAGCACGCGCTCGACTGCTAGAATTGCGTCCTGCACCTCGCGAAGAGCCGTAACAACCTGCATCCGGTCTGGCGGCACCCGATACCCTTTGGCATTGCGTTCAAACAGGGCTGTGTTCAACCGGTCTTCAAACCCAGCAACACGGCGCAAAACCGTGGCATGATTGACGCCAAGTCGTCGCGCTGCCGCGCTGACGGAACCAGAGTCCGCCACGGCAAGAACAAAGCGAAGATCGTCCCAGTTTTCCCTGTGCATATATTAACAGGTATCATGCAAAATTGGCGAATGGTATGGATAATTTGATAGGGTACACTTTGCAGGTGTCTTAACTCTCGTTCCATTTTCACTTAGTTCCCGGAAGGATTTACAATGAAACGTATCGGACTTTTTCTGACATTAACCGCCAGCCTTATCGCAGGATCGGCATTTGCTGACGAGGCCGCCGAAGGCGCTATCAAAGCGCGGCAAGCGATGATGCAACTTTTTGCATTCAATCTTGGTGTATTAGGAGAAATGGCAAAAACCGCCGTGCCGTATGACGCAGAAATAGCCAGCGCTCATGCTGGCAATCTTTTAGTACTATCAAAAATGAGCCAAAATGGATTGTGGCCACAGGGCTCAGATATAGGATCGTACCCGGACAGCGCTGCGTTGCCCGACATCTGGAGTAAGTATCCGGATGTACTGGAAAAAGACAAAGTGCTTGATGCTGCGGCTGAGGCCATGAACGCGGCTGCGGGGACCGATCTGGCCTCATTGCAAGGCGCCATGAAAGCAATTGGAGGGGCTTGCGGAGACTGTCACAAGGTCTATCGTCAGAAAAAGTAGTCTATTATAAACTGCTCTGACCTCGACGGTCCGATTATTGGGCCGTCGAAACCCTGATAGAAAGCTTGATCCAATGCGCCGATTTTTTGTGCTGCTGGCTCTGATTGCAATTTGCGGTCTGGGTGTTTTTTGGTTTGTAACGCGACCACAAACTTTGCCAAACGATGCGCTTGCCGGGTTGACACCAGATGTGTCACGCGGGGAATCCGTGTTTTGGTCCGCAGGCTGTGCGTCTTGCCACGCCGCCCCGGATGCCACAGGCGAAGCAAAGCTGATTTTGTCGGGTGGGCAAAGTTTCCCGTCTGATTTTGGCACATTTATCGCCCCCAATAT
The DNA here is from genome assembly GCA_003354145.1 of Paracoccaceae bacterium. Taxonomy (GTDB): domain Bacteria; phylum Pseudomonadota; class Alphaproteobacteria; order Rhodobacterales; family Rhodobacteraceae; genus NORP181. Next base: position 9,130 of record PIVL01000004.1, on the reverse strand, counting down.
CTCGTCCGATCCAACCGAAGGTATTGGCGGTTGGAGCGCACTGGAGCTGGCCAATGCAATGACAAAAGGCGTGTCGCCTGATGGTCAGCATTTCTATCCGGTTTTCCCCTATACTTCGTACAACAAGGCAAACCTGCAAGATGTGGTGGACCTACACGCGTTTATGGCGACACTTCCGGCCAGCAACGCGCCCAGCCAACCACAAGATGTGGGCTTTCCGTTTAATATCCGTCGGCTGTTGGGCGGCTGGAAATGGCTGTTCATGTCTGACAGATGGGTTGTCCAATCCGTACCGTCCCCGGTTGAGGAACGTGGCCGCTATCTGGTCGAAGCACTTGGCCATTGCGGCGAATGCCATACCCCGCGAAACGTGCTTGGCGCTATGGAAAGGGATCGTTGGCTGGCAGGGGGCCCTATACCAGGTGGGAAGGGAAGTTTTCCAAACCTGACACCAGGCGCTCTGACCTGGTCCCAGGAAGATCTGGCCTATTACTTTGAAACCGGATTTACCCCGGATTTTGACAGTGCCGGAGGGCATATGGCGCTGGTGATTGAAAACCTTGCCAAAGCAACCCCTGAAGACCGCGCAGCAATCGCTGCTTATCTACAAATCGTGCCGAGTGTGAAGTAGTTCCAACAAAGTCAGCCTGTGCGATCAACCCGCAACGATGTTCTGAATATGACCAGTCGCGCGATCGAGGCGATGTGATTTTCCTGGCAATCTTGCCCGGCAAGCATGATGCAACGCAATCGCGACCGAGATGTCTAACGTCAGTGTGAATCAGCATGCAAAATTGACCCACCTAGGTGGGTAATCAGCGTTTAAAATTGACCCACCCGCTGCCTGACAGGGTCGTGCGTAGCATGATCCCGAGAAGGTGTTTTGTTATCATCCGCGCATTTGCGTGCGGAGAATATGCAGGTGTTATTAATGGAAAGTGCAGCAAAGATCCGACGTTTTGTTTTGCGAGATGGTCGGAGCATCCGGGCTGTGAGCCGCGAGACAGGCTTATCTCGGAACACGATCAAGAAGTATGTGCAGACGGCCTCACCACCGAGTTATCAGCGGCAAATGCCCCCGGTGCGCCACAAGTCGAGTGGCTTTGAGGTCCGTTTGCAGGAGTGGTATGATCTGGACCAAAGGCGCCCACGGCGGGAGCGACGAACCGCCTTGCAGCTTTATGAGCGGCTGGTTCTCCCTCTCGGGACATTGCTGCGCAATGCCCTGCCGGGCAGTGGATGGATACACGGGTTCATATTCCCCAGTTCAGCACTTTATCCGGGACCTGAAGCGGGCGGGGTTGGGATCTGGCGATGCGTTCATCCCGTTGCAGTTCCAGGATGGCGATGCCCTCCAGTTCGACTGGAGTGAAGAGCATGTTGTTCTGGGTGGCATCGTCCAGAAGATAAAGGTTGCCCATTTCCGCCTGTGCCACAGCCGCAAACCTTTTGTGATGGCCTATCCGGGGGAAGCGCAGGAGATGGTTCTGGATGCCTTTGTGCGAGCGCTGACGTTTTATGGCGGCGTCCCCCGCCGGGTGATTATTGATAACCCAAAAACGATGGTGACCTATGTATCGCGCTCCAAGGACAGGGTCTTTCATCCGCGTTTTCTGGCCCCCTCTCGGCAGCATGCTGCGCATGCGCCTGCCGGGCAGCGGATGAACCATTACGTGATGGAGCCGGTGGCCTGCACCCCTGCCTCGGGTTGGGAGAAGGGGCAAGTTGAGAACCAGGTGCAGTTTTTGCGTCGCCAATTGTTCGCCCCTAAACTGGCCTTTGATGATCTGGAAAGCCTGAATGTCTGGCTGAATCTGCAATGTGATGCGCTTGGCAGCCGTCGCCATCCTGAACGTCAGGATCACACGGTTGATACCATTTTTTCTGAGGAGAAGGCTGACCTGCGCCCCTTGGGCAGGGCCTTTGATGGCTATGTCGAGAAGACTGTGCGGGTGCGGTCTACCTGCCTGGTTCAATACGACAGCAACTATTACCAGACAGGTGATTGCCTGCAATCACCGAGAGGGCGCTACCGCGTTCCGGCCCGTTTTGCAGGCCAGCGTGTCTCGCTACGGACCTATGCCAGTCGTATTGTAGTCGTTGCCGGTCGGGATGTAATCGCTGAACACATTCGCCGCTTCACCCGCAATGTCAGTTACTTTGAGCCTTGGCATTATGTTCCACTGTTGGAGCGTAAACCTGGTGCCTTGCGCCCCTCCCGGGACATTGCTGCGCAATGCCCTGCCGGGCAATGGACGGTGCGCCCTTTGTGAACTGGCAACTGCCCGACGCGATGCTCCGGATCAAAGACCACTACATGAAGGATAAAGGCGGCGACCGGGAGTTTGTTGATCTGCTCATGCTGGCCCAGGAACATGGAATTGAAACGGTCGCGGCAGCCTGTGAATTGGCCGTTGAGTAAAACATCCTGCGCCTGTCAGCCATCACCAATCTGTCTCTCATCGAATGCCCTGCATTCGACTGTCGACCGGCGGACCAATCAACTGGTAGAGCCGGTCATCGTCCCACTGGCGCAGAGCTCTGATTATCCCCGGCTGACGATGCGCCCAGAAGCCAACTGCAAACGATATGAAACGCTGTATATGCTCCATGAGGTGGCGATATGAACGCCCTAATCGACCAACTGACAACCCTGCGCCTGCATGGGATGGCGACTTGCGCACAGGATTTGCTGGCCTCGCGCAAGCCACCGAGCCTTACAACTGCGCTTAGGCAATTGATCGGCGCTGAGACTGTAGAACGCCAAGTGCGATCCATCCAATATCAAATGCGAATTGCCAAGTTCCCTCATCACAAGGATTTTGCCACCTTCGATTACAGCGCAGCAGCCGTCAGGCAGGCGCAGATCGAACCCTTTTGTTCTGGCCAGTTCACCCAGGATGCCCACAATCTCATTCTGGTGGGCGGAACCGGAACAGGCAAAACCCACATCGCCATTGCCTTGGGAACCACATTGATCAATCAGGGAAAGAAGGTGCGATTCTTCAATGCCGTTGATCTGATAAATGCGCTGATCAGGGAGCAGGCTGATGGAAACGCTGGAAAGATCATCCGGCAGCTGACGCCATTGGATTGTGTGATCATCGACGAGTTGGGCTACATCCCGTTCCCAAAGTCCGGCGGCGCGTTGCTATTCCACCTCATCAGTAAGCTCTATGAGAAAACCAGCGTCACCCCTCTCGGAGATTGCATGGCAATCCCCTGCCGGTCAATGCATCACAACAAATCTGGAGTTCGGTGAATGGGTCTCGGTCTTCGGCCCCTCTCATCGAAACTGCGTTTCGACTGGCGGTCAGTGGATGCCAAGATGACAACCGCACTCTTGGACCGGGTAACGCATCACTGCTCGATCCTTGAGACGGGGAATACATCCTTCCGCTTCGCCCAGAGCAAAAAGTCTCGAAACCAATAAGCCTCGGCGCAAACAAAGCCAGCCGACGATCTCGCTATTTGGGGCAGCTCGCCTGCTGGCTTTGCCTCATCTCGGGTGGATCACTTTTAAACGCTGATACCGGGTCACTTTTGAACGCTCATTGACATGGTGGGCGTCGATTGGCATAAGGCTGGCCGTCGCGCCGCAACTGAATGTTGGTCGACAAGAAGAGGTTTTTCGCGCCCATCATGTTGCATTCGCGGATCAATTCTCTTTGTGCTTTATGTTGCGACACGTCGAACCGGCTGTCCTCGCGCTTGTGCGCTGGAGTCCGGGGCCGCTCAGCTGGCCGTTGAAGGGGATAGGCTTGGGTCATGCTTCAACGTCCGCCAAACCAAAGTCCGCGTTCGGTGGTGAGTTCAACGGGTCGCTGCAACACAGGCCTCAAATTTCTCCGCTGGTGTCTGATATTGCAAGGTCACCAAGGTTCGGATTGGGCCGGGAACGACGCTACATTGTCGATCTGGGTGCGGAAGCCGTACTGCGACGCCGAAAGTTTGCTTTGAGTCCAATTGACCATGCCCATCCTTCGTAGCTAGGTTAATTGAATGAAGTATGTGACACGCTATAGCGATCATCTATCTGACCTACAGCCAGCTGAGTTGGCGCATCTCGTGCTTGGTGCAACGCTGTACTTTCGCGACCCACGAAAAACACCGGTCAAGGTGGTTGAGCACGACCCGCAGACCGCTTCATTCACTGTTCAGGTCGGTGATTTTGAAGACAAGGGAGCCGAATGGATTCTACCGCTTTGGGACATCTCGAAGTTCACGGCACCGCCAAATTCGCGGAAACTGACCCGGCGGGAGCAGGATGTTCTCGGCAGTAACGTCAACTCATTGAACCGGCAGATGCAGATCGGCTGTTCAGAGGTGCATTTCGAATGGAGCCAGTCAGAAATCTCCGCAATCCAGAAAGAAATCTACAAATGGCTTTGCTCAAATTTTGTGAATTTACCGCATGACGCAGAGATGTTGTTAAATCGAAACGTGACCTGCGACATTTGGGCAGCGGCGATGGAGCAGATGATGGATTCCAAAGGCTTGTTACAGATAGATCGGGCCTTTGCTGCGCAATTTGCGAGTAACCCCAACGCGAGCGAAGTCATAAAAGGCCACAGGATTGTCCTCGCTGAATTGGGTCTTTGTCCTTATCAAGGTTCAATCCTGCGGGATCCAAAGACCTTTGAGGGTGATTGGTCGAAGCCCAAACGTCGCACACACATCCTCACGCGGCTGGCTTTCATGCGCGCTATGCTTTCAATATTTCGACTGCCCACCATTCCATTGTTCAGAGCAATCTATTCTGAAGACACTTTGAGTAGCGCAAGTAACAAGGGTTTTGTTTCTACCACCTTCAGCAACGATGTTGCTCTATCACTATTTGAGGCGGGCCAAAAAACTCGCGTTGCCGCGATGTATTGGCAGGAGGTACCTGTGGAAAGGCTCTTCATATCGTACCTAGAAACACCAATACTCAGTTCTCGTTATCAAGAGGCCGAAGCCGTGCTGTTATTTGATCCCTCCGCATCAGTTTTTTGACTCGGAAGTTCTCTAAGGACTGGTCACTTTGTCCTGTGTGGATAGCTCCTGCATAGCAGACCTTGGCGCCCTCAGAATTGCTTTGCTGTTCACGAACTGCCGGTTGGGTCATTTCTGCCGCAGGGGACTCGACAGCGGATTATTGAAAGCATAAAAAGAACAGATAGAGAACATTTGCTATGTGGGATGTAAGACGAGGTGCAGAAACGCGTCGTATCAGTGTGGTTTCCAAACTTGTCCAGCGACCGGGTTCTAAGGGCGCGGCCGGTTGATGGTCCGTTTGCGCTGTCTTTGCATCAGGCCAATGCGGATCGGATTTATTGCCTGAACCGGCAGGCTGAACAGCGGGGGCTGCATCGCGGCATGGGGCTTTCGGATGCGCGGGCGTTTTGTCGGACCCTGCAAAGCCAGCCGGTCGATCTGAAAGCGGATCAGCGGTTTCTGCATGTTCTGGCGCAGGTAGGGATGGGCCTTTGAAGGCCGGTTTCCTCCCGGTATCACGTCAGGCAGGTATAGCCGAACCGGTTTTGCGTTTCACAATGCATCACGAAATGTGCAGAGGCGAAGCTGCAGCGCAGGAGTTATGAAGGTCACCAAGGTTCGGATTGGGCCGGGAACGACACTGCATTGTCGATCTGGGTGGCTGCTTTCAGCCCACCATCCAGAGCGGGCTTAATCTGGTTCCTGCTTGCTTTTTGAAGTCTCCTTCAGGTTTGCTGCTGGCGTTCGGCGAAATTGTGATATGTTCGCAATATCGCGAGTTATGGATAGGGTGAAATAAATGCGAAAATGCCGGCCTTCAGACAGTACGACAATTCTTAAAAAAGTTTTACGACCAGTGCTTGTAGCAGCTTTCTGTGTTGTGACCGCATATTCACCCGCTTTGTCTCAGACACCTGAAAACGATTGCGCTCCAGCGAACTTTAACAGGTACGTCAAGGTGATAGGCACTTTTCGGCAGTTGGAGTTTTTTTATCAATACGCTGGTGAGTGCTCAACTTCGGACCATTCTGGAGGTGGAAACCGGCGTTGTAATGAGCAACGATGACGGCGGTTTCTTTGGGCCTATTGGCCTTCTTGGTAAGACCATGGATAAGACCCAAATCGAGATCAATTCCGTGTTGCGCGCGGGCAAGCGTCTCAAGCTGGGCGACCAATCAGTCCAGCGACTTCAGGAGATATCTGAAAGGACCAATGAAATTATCGAAGTTGGGTTCGAACTGGTTGGAGTCCTGGAAACTGGCCGGACAACAGACGCTACACGTATTTTCATGGAGCGAACCCTTCCTGCACAAAATGATACAGTGGGAGCAACGCACACTGTCATTTCCGGCACGATGCGCCAGTCGTCCAAACACGCCCTAAAATGCAGATGAATGTTGAATGGTGATGGATAGTATCCCGGTTTGACGCCACTGTGTTGCAGCGACCCGTTGAAACCACACCCCTAACCTACCTTGCAATCCTGAGATCGTCTGAGAGGATAGAGCTTAGCAATCGGAGTGAACTTATGTTTGTCACAGTGAACGGAGCGAAACTGTATTTTGATGTTGATGGTGAGGGGCTGACGCCCGATGGCACGGCGATGCGAGAAAAACCTACGGTCATAATGGTTCACGGCGGGCCGGGTGGAGACCACAGTATTTCAAAACCATATTTCTCCCAGCTTACCGACATCGCTCAGGTCATCTATTACGATCATCGTGGCAATGGCCGAAGTGAACTATGTGAGGAAAGCACTTGGAACCTTGACCAATGGGGAGATGATCTCAAGGGGTTGTGCGACGCTTTGGGAGTTGAAAACCCAATAGTGATCGGAACCTCGTTTGGCGGATTTGTCACTCTGTCCTACGCCACCAAGTATCCTGACCATGCCGCAGGCATTGCTTTGATCAGCACATCGGCAAAGATGGAATTTCCGTTGGTTTATGAGGCATTCGGACGTCTTGGGGGCGAAGATATCAGTGATATTGCGAAGGCATATTGGGAGCACCCAACAGATGAAGGACGCGCCCTATACCGAGATCGCTGTGTGCCATTTTATCGTTTCACCAAGAATGCCTCGTCGGATTGGCTGACGCGCGTCTTATGGCGCAATGAAACGGCGCTGTGGTTCAATGGCCCGAACAATGAGCATGGTCGTTTTGACTATCGCGCTGGTTTGTCAAAAATCAGCTGCCCAACCCTTGTTATGGTTGGAGAGGAAGACCCGATTACCCCACCAGATTTCAGCGACACGATAGCAGCCGAACTAGATGTAGGTCGAATGAATTACATCAAATTCGAGAACTGTGGGCATGGGGTTATTGGAGATAAACCTGATGAAGCTCTTGAGGCGCTGCGTGATTTTATCGATGCAGTAACCACAAGGATCGAAGGTCCGTAAAGACCCGCACAGTAGACCTTGGCGCCCTCAGAATTTCTTTGCTGTTCACGAAACGCCGGTTGGGTCATTTCTGCCGCAGGGGACTCGACAGCGGATTATTGAAAGCATAAAAAGAATAAATAGAGAACATTTACTATTTGGGATATAAAACGAGGTGCAGAAACGCGTCGTATCAGTGTGGTTTCCAAGCCTGTCCAGCGACCGGGTTCTAAGGGCGCGGCCGGTTGATCTGAAGGCGGATCAGCGGTTTCTGCATGTTCTGGCGTCGGCAGGGATGGGCCGTTGCTGGCCAGTTGCCCTGCGGTATCCCATCAGAAGTGTATAGACGAACCGGTTTTGTGGGGGACTTGGGTCAGGAAGTTTGCAGAGTTGGAAGTACAACGCAGAGTTTCACAATAGTCACCAGCGGTCTGTTAAGGGGGAAAGCGGACTTTCGCTGCGATGAACGTTAATTGCTAAGTTGCGGACGAGGACGAAACCGCTCTCGCGGTATTGGCGCTTGTTGTTGGTGTTGTGCGCGGATTGAAGCGCCGTGATTTTGTGAACTGACGAACCTGTCTGACGATTGGGACCTTCTCAATCTGACGATAGGAGGTTTCAATGTCAGACCAATATGTACCGGCTCTGCGCCAGCGGTTTCTCGAAGACATGCAGATCAAGGGTTTGCAGCCGAAGACGCAAACGATGTATTTGCGAGGGATGCGCGATTTCACGCGGTTTCTGGGACACGCGCCGGATAGCGTGACGCCGGAAGAACTGCGGGCGTTCCAACTCGATATGAAGGAACGTGGCGTCGGTGCGCCAACTTTCAACAACCGACTGACGGTGTTGAGTTTCTTTTTTGCAGCCACATGCCCGCGCCCGGAGATGAAGCGGCACATGCGGTATCAGCGAGCAGCCAAGAAGATCCCCGTCGTGCTGAGTGCCGAGGAGGTTGCTCGTATTTTGGAAGCGGCACCGGGGCCAGGGTTGCGATATCGCGCCGCGTTCAACGTGGCTTATGGTGGTGGCCTCCGGGCAAGCGAAGTCACGCATCTGAAGGTTGGCGACATCGACAGCGACCGGATGCTGGTCCGGGTCGAATAGGGAAAGGGCCGTAAAGATCGCCAAGTGATGCTGTCGTCAAGCCTGCTGGACCTGTTACGCGACTATTATCGTGAGGCGCGGCCAAGGGGGTGGATGTTCCCGGGTCGCAATCGCATTGACCCAATCTCGACCCGGCAATTCAACCGGGCTTTTGGGGTGGCCTGCGACTTCGCGGAGATCAAGAAGAAGGTCTCGCCTCATACCCTGCGACACAGCTTTGCCACGCATCTGCTGGAGGGTGGGACCGACATTCGTGTTATTTATTACCCGGCAGTCGATTGCCCGGCAAACGATGAGTATCCGTATTGGTCAAGCCCGTGTTTCAGTCCATTTTCGACCGTCACGTAGCAATGCATTTGCCATGACTACAAGTTTGCGCATGACTGCTGTAATCGCCAGTTTCTTGCATTTACCGTTGGCAATCAGCTCGTGATATTTTGCTTTCATATCTGGATTGAAGCGCGTGGCGACCACGGCAGGTAGGTAGATCGCTCTTCGCAGGCAGGCCCGTCCGCCTTGGATACGCTCTTTGCCCTGCCATTTCCCCATTGGCTGGCAGGTGATGCCTGCATCACCGAGAAGCGGATTGGCGCGAGATTGGGGCAAGACCTGCCAGACTCGCGGCTTGCTTTCCGCTCATGTCGCCCAGTTCGGGCATTCGCT
>PIVL01001056.1 GCA_003354145.1 Paracoccaceae bacterium | reverse complement strand
GGCCATAGCATTGGCACTGTTATCATTCATAACTACTTTTTCGACCTGTTTAGACAAGTTTCAGCAGGCACAACCCGCCCCAGCATCGATACCCCGCTGGAACGGGGCGAAACATTTTCGCTATTTTACACCCTGGGCAGCCCCCTGGCCGTATGGAGTTTACGCTATAACAACTATCAGCCCATCCAATTCCCCGGCACCCATGTAGCCGAGCTTTACCCAAAGCTACAACCCAAATGGGTAAACTATTACGATGCAGATGATGTTATCGGCTACCCTATCCGTTCGCTCAGTAAAAAACATCAGGAAATGGCCCAACAAGGAATATTAAGCGATATTCAAGTCGATTCCGGCAATCTATTAACAAATTGGAATCCATTAGCCCATACTGGCTATTGGGCAGACAGCAATGTTATTAAGCCCATCGCCAAAGATCTGTTCGAGGCATGGACGGCAGTCAACGCAACCTGATTGGTCAATCATCAATCATCAATCATCACTCATCAATCATCAATCATCAATCATCAATCATCAATCATCAATCATCAATCATCAATCATCAATCATCAATCATCAATCATCAATCATCAATCAT
>PIVL01000481.1 GCA_003354145.1 Paracoccaceae bacterium | reverse complement strand
TGAGGGTCCGGTAGCGGCGGCCATGGCGGACTCAGCCCGGCCGCCGCGGCACACCGCCCCTCTCGCATCGGGTCCGCGCGCGCTCGCAGCAATGTTCATCATGATGGCAGTTGGAACTATGTTCCTGTGCGTACAGACATGACGTTGCACAGCGCGCCTGCCATGCAGGTTCCGTCTTTGACAGGACCCGCACACTTTCCTATGGTTTTCGACTACGACATCGACCGCGACAACGGCAGCAGCAACAGTGTCAGCAGCAGCATTGTCGACGGTAGCGCTACTTGCAGCAGCACGGCCCATGGCCATCCCACTGGGAGCAGCAGCAGCAGCGGGGGCCATGCCTCATGTCGTGTCGTTGCCATGCCCGCAGTTGTTAGACGCGCAGTTGCAGCACCTACTCTTGCGGCGCATTCGGAGAACGAGCAATGCTCACCCAGCAAGCGAGTTCTTCATTTCAGCTCTACTGTTGAGCATGTCGCTTTCGATCTTGTTGATGTTCCCTATGGGACGAAGAAGGTCAAGCGCAAGGTGCAGAGTAAGCGCACTGACGGCCCTGCTACCATGCGGGCCAGGCAGGCGCCGTTCTACGCTGCACGGAGCTACGCCCGGGCCAAAGGCTTGGCGCTAGTCTCAGGCCACCATGTGACATACGGATGGCCTATTGCATGGATGCCAGATGGTGGTAGTGCGATTGTGTTCCTGCCGCCGGATAACCATGTTATTGACGAGGACTATGTTTGTGACAATTCGCACCCTCATCGTTTCCTCGATCGTCAACGCGCTATGCGCATGTTCGCACGTTCATGGTCTAAGTGGTTGCACCTTGGTGACGTTCCTGACGTTGTTCGGACTATGTCCAATGACTCCATAACGACCCAAACCAAGACGGATGACGATGAAGCCATGCTTCAAAGTATTACGGCTGATTGTGCATCTACTACCGCTTCTAGCGACAGTGACCACGACGATGTCGACGAAGACGACTTTGACCCAGACCGCATCGACCAGCAGTTCACAGCGTTACATGGGATCAATGATCCTGCTGATGCACCTTTGCCGGCAATGCCATGTCTGACACATGAAGGTTCGATCAAGATCGGTAAAGCGTTGAAGATTGATTCTTGGTTGATGGACACGGGCACTCCGTTGGACCTTATAGGTCGTAAACAGCTCGGTCGCTACAAGAAACACATCAAACAGCGTGATCCGGTTGTCCTTGACACGGCCAATGGCCTTTCCACGGTCGACAAGGAGATCAACCTGCACTTGGGATCGCTCAATGAGCAGATCACACCACTAGTGCTTGAAGCTACGCCCCCAGTGCTCTCGCTGGGACGCCGCGTTGTCCAGGATGGATACGATTGGCATTGGCGTGGTTATACCACTACCCCGTGGCTGGTACATCCCACCACGCGGGAACACATTGAGCTCAGAGTGGAGGATTTCTGCCCATATCTTGATGATGATGGCGGGACATTCCCAGCTGAGCCAGCGCTATGCGCCAATGCTTTGCCTGCGACCAGAGCGGCTGTACCAGCAGTCTTTGGGCCGATGGCCATACCATCGGAGACAGCAGCAGCAGATGGCGACGGTAGCGTGCACGATGTGCCTCCTGTAGTTTCAGTGGACGCGGGGGGTGACGACGGAGGCGCAGCAGCAGAAGCAGGGCCTATGGCCATTCCGTTGGAAGCAGCAGCAGCAGCAGCAGCAGCAGCATCTGGGCCCATGGCCGTTCCGCCTGTAGCAGCAGCTGAAGCATCTGCAGTGCCACCTCCACCTTCACCATGTGAAGTAAAACCAGACCGCGACATCCGTCGCGAGGCGTCTTCGCTGGAGCATCTCCTAACACACGCTCCATACAACAAGTACTGCACTACGTGCGTGCGAGCGAAGATGACCAGGCGGCCTGCTCGGCGCAAACAACGCGCGCCCGAGCAGCAGCCGACCAAATTCGGTGAGCTCGTCAATGCCGACTACATAGTCGCGCAGAGTGACGAAGCCATGGGACTCACCGGGGAGCGCGATGCGCTGGCTGTCGTTGACAGGGGGACTGACTTCAAAGATTGTTTCCCATTGTTGTCACGCAGCGCATGCGACGCCTATGGCGCCTTAGACGAGTTCTTTGGTAAGCAGCTCCCAAAACTCATGTACACAGATAATGCGCCAGAGCTCATTCGTGCGTGCAAGGACATGAAGATTACCCATGGTAAGTCCACGCCGCATCGACATCAGAGCAACGCATACTGTGAACGCATCGTTCGGAAGATCGTCGAAGGCGCACGCTCCCTCCTGGAGCACGCCGGACTTCCGAGTTGCTTCTGGGTGTTCGCTGTGCGGCATTGGTGTCTTATGGACAATACTGCCATCCGCAACGGCGAATCGCCATGGAACGCACGGCATGGAAAGGGACATTTCCCAGGGCCACGCATCCCATTCGGATGTACAGTGGACTTCATGCC
>PIVL01000480.1 GCA_003354145.1 Paracoccaceae bacterium | reverse complement strand
TTGCGCGCGGCCCTTGCGCATATTGATCGGGATCGTCTGGTTGTCGCGCCCGATTGCGGACTGGGACTGCTACCTGCAGAACTCGCAGAGGCGAAACTGACTGTCATGTGTCAGGCGGCCGCGCGCATTTGAGACATTGATTGCCAAGGTTGCCATGCGGCAATCAAAACAGATGTTGAACAAAAGCGCAGCACGTCGCCAACGACGCCTGTAAAAAAACGGTTCGGGGGCCAAGTCGGAATTGCCCCCGTCCGGGTCATATCAGGATCAGCAACAAATGCAGCAGGGCCGTCGCCCCGGCGCACCAGCGGTCGCCCCGGCCTGTTGCGGCCCAAATGCACAGCGCCGCAAAAATCAGGTTAACATTTGCCTCGGATTGCAGCAGGACCTGCATCACTGCAAACCCCCACTCCAGAAAGTATTGTATTTGCCACATCATCAGGTAATCTCCTTAGGATTGTGGCGGGCCCACCTTGGGTTAAAGCGTTGTCGACAAATAGAAATATCGCACTAAAGGCGAAACAGTGCAGTCACACAGAGTTGTCGCGCGGTGTCACGAGTGTCCTTGGGTTGCCAGAAAGTGAGTAAAGTTGCCAAAAGTTGCCAAGGATGATCTCAGACAGTTTGGCAAGGCCGTGGAACGGGCGCGCGCGCTGCGCGGCTGGACCCTTGACCAACTTGGCGCCGCCATTGATCCGCCGGTTGGCAAATCGCTGGTCTCCAAGATCGAAAAAGGGCGTAAGGAAACGTTGAGTTCGCGTACGGTTGGCCGCTTCATCAAAGCGCTCGACCTCGATGAAACCCTGATTGACCCATTTCTTGGCTCTGACACGACTGACGAGGGCGAAGAAACACAAGCCGAACGCGATGCAGATCGGATCGTTGACCGGGTAACCCGCGAAAACGCAACCCAAGGCGTCAACGAAGATCTGTTGATCTTGCTCGCCAACAAACATGCCGAAGGCCAGCACCGCGATCTGCAAACCGCCTATGTCGCCCTGCGCAAGGCGCTGGAGGCTGCCGAGGATATCCGCAAACGTGGCGAGATGCCTGTGGGCAATACCGGGCCGCAGTTGAACGCTGTCTTGGCCGATGTCGCCAATTTGAACGATCAGGGCGAGCTGGATCAGGCCGACGCGCTGCTAGAGACCGAAGAAAACCGAATGCGCGCCGATCATGTGGCATTGGCAGAGCGGATGACCGAGGCGCGTCGGCAAATGCTGGAACAGCGCCTGAATCAGGACCGGTTGCGCAACGATCCGGGAGCGGCTGCCGCGCGGCTGATCGCCGATCTGCGGCAACAGTCCAATCGGGGCAAGCTGTTCTGGGTTACCGACGACTTATCCAGGGAGTGGCAAAACAGTGGCGATCAGACTGGGGATGTCTTCGCACTGCAGGTCGCAACACAGATCGCGCGGACAAACTGGGAAAAGTACAGACGCAAACGCAATCTGGAAGCCGCTGCCCTTTTGACCTTGGGCTGGTGCTATTTGCGATTGGCGGAACGGTCGACCCACCCACGCGACTTGGAGCTTGCCCACAATGCGACGAAAGAGGCAAGTGACTTGATATCTAAAACCAAAGACCCAATAAACTGGGCCAGTGCACAAGTTGGGTTTGGCGTAGTCCTCTACGAGACAGGCGAACGCGAAGAAAACACGGACTTGTTGCGTCAGTCCGTGGCAGTGTACCGCGCGGCGTTGAAGGTCGCGCCCGACGATGAAGGCGCTAAGAACATCTGGAATAATCTGGGAAATTCCCTGCAAAAGCTCGGCGAAATCGCTCAAGATCCGACCGCATTATCCGAGGCCATCAAGGCGCTGAACACCGCCTTGTCTTTGCAAAACAAAAAAACAGACCCACTGAGTTGGGCGGCCACCAAAAACAACCTTGCCCTCGCCCTGCGCTGGCATGGGGAGCTGACCGGGGATCGTGACCTGCTACGTCAGGCGCGCGCGGGCTATCAGGCCTGCGAAGAATTGGAGATCAGGGACGAGGCTGAATTCAGATGGGCCCGTCTGCAATGGAACATCGCCGATCTGGCCTTGGCCCGTTTCGCGCTGGACCCGGAAGCGGCCCTTCTGGATGAGGCCGACACACATGTCCGCGCCGCGCGTGAGGTTTTTGTCGAGGGATCGGATTACCAGACGGAACGCTGTGATGCGCTTATCGCCCAAATCGACGCGGCGCGCGCGACGATTTGATCGCGCGCTTCAGACTGCTGTTGCTGCGGCTTTACGTGTTGAACAAAAAGTGCAGAACGTCGCCGTCTTTGACCAGATAGGTCTTGCCTTCAGAACGCATTTTACCTGCTTCTTTGGCTGGTTGCTCGCCGCCAAATTCGACAAAATCCGGAAATGCGATGGTCTCGGCGCGAATAAATCCCCGCTCAAAATCACCGTGAATCACACCAGCCGCCTGAGGGGCCAAAGTACCCTGAGGGATCGTCTAAGCGCGCGC
>PIVL01000479.1 GCA_003354145.1 Paracoccaceae bacterium | reverse complement strand
TTGACACGATTGGCGCGCAGCCCAACGGTAAATCACAGAAGATATTTGCCGCTGGCATGACCGAATGGCGCCGATCACATCGCACCGACGGGGGATTGATTGCAGGTGCTCAGGCCCGCATCGACCGGTCTATGGATGTGGCGATCAACAAAGAGGCTGAGCAGTTGCAAAAAGGGCTGCCGATTTTGGCAACGATTGGTTCGACCGCACCGTTTGTTGGATTGTTCGGTACGGTTTGGGGCATCATGAACGCTTTTGTCGAGATTGCGGAACAGCAAAGCACTAATCTGGCCGTCGTGGCACCGGGTATTGCCGAGGCCCTGATGGCAACGGCTTTGGGTCTGCTGGCAGCGATTCCAGCTGTAATTTTCTATAATAAGCTTAGTTCGGACAGCGACCGGATTGTGGCGGGGTATGAATCCTTTGCCGATGAATTTGCGACTATCCTGTCGCGTCAGTTGGACAGCTAGATCATGGGTGCAGCAGTAGGGCAGGGGCAAGGCGGCGGGCGGCGACGCAGACGTGGACGCAATCGCACGCGACCGATGTCCGAAATCAACGTAACACCGTTTGTTGATGTGATGCTGGTACTGCTGATTATTTTCATGGTCGCGGCACCGCTACTGACCGTTGGGGTTGAGGTCGAGTTACCAAAATCGGCGGCTACTGCGCTACCCGGAGACAACGAGGAACCGTTGACCGTGACGGTTACTGCCACTGGGTCGGTTCAGATACAAACCACTGAAACAGCGCGCGATCAGTTGGTGCCCAAGTTGCGCGCCATTGCGACAGAGCGGGAATCCGACCGGGTTTTCCTACGGGCGGACGGGTCGGTGCCGTATTCGGAAGTGATGCAAATTCTTGGGGCGTTGAATGCGGGCGGGTTTTCCAATGTTGGTCTGGTGACGGACACTGGTGGGCCGACGCTGAACGAACCGGAAGGGTGAGGCGACGGTTTGCAGACCGGCACCAAAATTTCGGGCTTTGCCCATGTCGGCCTAATCGGCTGGATGGTTTTTGGTGGTGCGTTCAATTCGCACCCCGATCCATTCGAGGCGCGTGAGGTGTCGGTAATCTCGGCTCAGGATTTTGCCGCCTTGCTGGCAGCGCAACAGCCACCGGCTACGGCGTCCCAGCCTGCGGCGTTGCCTGTGCCGGAAATTCCACTGGAAACCCCGGATGTGCAGACCGAAACAGATGTCGAACCCGATCAGGTTCCGCCAAGCGAAACCAACCAACCCGAAACAGATGCCGCGCCCACGGTGGTGCCGTCGCTGCCCACGCCTGACCTGGAGATCACTGATGTGACCCCGGTCTTGCAACCACCCCAGCCTGAAGCGTCTGACATCAATCCTGCAGAAACACCAAGCCCGGCAGTGCGCCCGGTGGACCGTGTTGCTTCGGTACCTGTTGCACCTGCGCCTCCGGATGTGCGGCCAGATGATGTGACCAATCCCGAGGTGTCACCCGACGAAGGTGCCGAAACACCGCAGGATGTCCAGGAAGCGACCGCGCCCGAAGAGGCCAACGACAGAATTGTGACCGAAGCAGATGAAACCGCAAGCCTTGCACCGGCCCGTTCGGTTCGCCCGCCTGCGCGTCCGAATTCCAGACCAACCGCGGCAGCTGATGCTCAGCCAGCCCCCGACACGTCTCAAAACGATTCAATTGATGATGCTCTGACAGAGGCGCTGGCCGGAGCAGATAGACCTGCGCCTGCGCCAGCCGGACCGCCTTTGTCACAAGGCGAAAAGGACGCGTTGCGGGTCTCGGTGTCGAGATGCTGGAACGTTGGTTCGTTGTCCACAGAGGCACTGGAAACAACCGTGGTTGTCGCGGTCTCAATGAAGCCCGAAGGCAAGCCGGAAATATCGACCATTCGGATGCTGAGCAGCTCTGGCGGCAGTGACGGAGCAGCGCAACAGGCATTTAGCGCAGCACGAAGAGCAATTATTCGTTGCGGCGCGTCAGGTTTTGAGCTTCCAACCGAGAAATATGCTCACTGGCGTGATATTGAGATGACATTCAATCCTGAGAGGATGCGGATCAAATGATGAAACTATTGGTAAGTATCCTGGCGGGACTGTTGTTAATGTCGACACAGGCAATTGCGCAGAGCGGTCCGTTGCGGATTGAAATTACCGAAGGCGTGATCGAACCTTTGCCCTTTGCGGTGCCGAATTTTGTTCCCGATGGGGCAGCGGCTGCTGACCTTTCGGCGCAGTTGTCACGTGTTGTGGCGTCGGACCTGTCCGGCACCGGGTTGTTCCGCGAGATCCCCGCCAGCGCCTATATCAGCAAAGTGACAGATTTTTCGGCGCCCATTCAATATGCCGATTGGAAAGCGATCAATGCGCAGGCTCTGATTACCGGATCTGTTAAAGTGTCGGGCAGCCGTCTGACCGTACAATTCCGCATTTACGATGTGTTTTCTGGCGACGAGCTTGGCACTGGGTTGCAATT
>PIVL01000165.1 GCA_003354145.1 Paracoccaceae bacterium | reverse complement strand
AAGTGGCGGACCGAGGAGGATTCGAACCCCCGACCCCCTGATTCGTAGTCAGGTACTCTATCCAGCTGAGCTATCGGTCCACTAAGATCGGTCGTTTAGACCTAGTGCTCAGCTATTGCAACCCGCAATCTGTAGCAAAAGCGTTTCATGATAAAATTACCGACCACAAGATGCCGAAACTTTCACAAGACATCAGTGTTTCACGCGTTTTATCCTAAATCGTGCCATCGTCCTTTGGCAGACAAATCTCAAATGTCGTGCCACCCTGACCGGTGCTCTTTAACGTCAGAGTGCCACCATGCCCGCGTACAAGGTCGGCTGAAATGGCAAGTCCAAGCCCCGATCCGCCCTTGCGTGCCCCCCCTTGAAAGGGCGTAAACAAATGCTCCTGCGCGCGCGCTGGCAGGCCGGGGCCGGTGTCGTTTACCGTGATCCACCAATTTTCATCATCTTCATGGGCAGATACTGTGATCGTTGCGGGTTTGTTTGTGGCCACAATGGCCTGACGGGAATTGCGCACCAGATTGAGAAATACCCGGAACAATTGTTCGGGATCGCCGCGCACAATTAGATTGGGGTCGATATCCGACGACATGGACACGCTGCCGTTTTCCATGGCCAGCCTTTCGCTGTCGATCACATCGGTCACCACATTAGCCAGCGGAAATAATGTCAGCGTAGGCGCGGCCTCTTCGGCACGACCAAAGGCCAATGTACTTTCACACAAAGACACGGCACGGGTGATTGCGTTTACCAGTTTCGGTGCCAGTCGCCGCACCAACGGGTCCTCGCTTGATTCGATACGGTCAGTGAACAGGATCGCGCTGGTCAGGATATTGCGCAGATCATGGCTGACTCGTGCCACTGCACCACCCAATTGGGCAAGGCGTTCTTTTTGTTTCAACGCGTGCGTCAATTCGATTTGAAGCTGTTGCAAAGCCTCTTCGGCTTCGCGGAGCTCAACCACACCTGCCGAAGGTTGGATGATGCCACGCGCATCCTCTGGCGCGCTGGCATAGCGTTTCATATAGCTGACAACGCCTTTGATGGGACGCACCAGAAAGACCCGGACGGCAGCGAACAGTAACACCGCTGTAAAAATTGAAATCACTGCCGAAAGCGCCAATATGCGCACGCCATAGTCTATCATTGCCGTACGCAAAGGTGCGGTTTCCATGGTGACCTCAATCAGCAAACCAGCTTCACGTACAGGCGCTCCTATAACGCGAATAATCTCATTCTTGGGCTTGATCATCCGCGTCAAGGCATCGCGGATCAGCATCATTGCACCGGGGTCACGCAAATCGAACGTACTGGAAATTGGCTGCGGTATGGGCGATGCAAGCATCAGTTGGCGCAATTCATCCCGCCGCAAGACCACGTTGAACACTCCGGCGTTTTCCAGCAATTCTGCTTCCAGCTCGGTTTCGAGCATGTCATCCGCCAGTAGCGCAAGCGAGGCAATTTGTGCGCGCTCCAGCCGGTTCAGCAGGTAATCTTCGCGAAAACTCGCTATTGAAGGCACAAAGATCAACACCTCGGCCAGCATCACAAAGACGATGGTCAGGATCAGAAATCGGCCAGACAGCGTGTTCAGCATCAAGAGCCTTTCAAGTCAGGGCAGCCATTTCTGGACAAACCGGACAACGCGTTTAACCGTCTGATTATCAAACAGTCTGGGTGAGAAATAGGCCCCCGCAGCCCGTTTGTTAACCTCTCCAATGGTTGGATAGGGGGCAATCATCGCCGCAACCTGACTCATCTTCAGGTTATTGGCCAGTGCCAGCGCCCAAATCCCGATCGATTCTCCGGCCTGATGGCCAACGATCGACGCACCCACGGGACGCCCTTTGACCACCATCACTTTGATCTGGCCCTTGGTTTTGCGTTCGGCAATGGCACGGTCATTATGCAGCAGCTCAAACTGGGCAACTTCCAACTTGTCGCCATGAATGTCCTGGGACTGTGCTTCGGTCAGGCCCACCTGTGCCAGTTCCGGATCGGTATAAGTGGCCCAGGGTATATGGCTGGTTTTGGCCTTTGATGGCAAACCAAACAGGATCGAGCGAATGACCACGCCAGCGTGATATCCCGCCACATGGGTAAATTGCAGCCCACCCACCACGTCGCCAATTGCGTAAACCTTCTTGTTGCTGGTGCGTAGGCTGGCGTCGACAGTGATGCCACGCGGCGTAAAGTCAATTCCGGCGGCCTCAAGGTTCAACTGTTCTGTATTGGTCTTGCGTCCGACTGCCATCAGCAGGTGTGAACCTGAAAACACTCGCCCGTCCCTGGTTTCGATCTTGATCGCCCCTGCTTGTCCGCTGATCTGTGCGGCCAGGGCGTCCTCGGCAATCACAACGCCTTCGACACGCAAGCTATTCAATACCACTGCCGCCAATTCCGGGTCGTCATTACCCAGCGCCTTTGCACCTTCGATCACTGTCACTTTGCTGCCCAACCGCACATGCGCCTGTGCCATTTCCATCCCAATCGGACCACCGCCCACGATCAACAAATGCTCTGGCTGCTCGCGTAGATCAAACAAGGTTTCATTGGTCAGATACGGTACATCAGCCAGCCCGGGGATCGGCGGTACCAAAGGAGATGACCCTGTTGCAATCACGATGCGTCGTGCGGTGATTACATTCCCCCCGGCCTGCACTTGGTTAGGCGATATGAAATGGCCAAACTCACGGAATACCTGAACGCCAAAGCCTTCGAATCGTTCCTGGCTGTCCACCGGGGCAATTTGAGCAATAACTCCGGCCACGTGCTCCATCACTGCGGTGTAATCCACTGACGGTGTGACGTCGGCAACACCATAAACGCCAGAATTCGCCTGCCCATAGGCCGATTTGGCTGCGGCAATCAGCGCTTTGGATGGCACGCAGCCATAGTTCAGGCAATCGCCGCCCATCTTGCCGCCCTCAAGCAGCACGACATCTGCACCCATCTGGCTGGCACCGGCAGCAAATGACAGCCCGCCTGACCCGGCCCCGATCACCAGAACATCTGTTTTAATCTCATTCATCGCTTGTAAATATCTTTCCGGCCACGCACCGCTTTGATCACAATGGGCAAAGCCGCCAGCGCGCACAAGCCAAGGATCGGGCCGATAATCTGCGGCTCCCATAAAAGCGACAAATCTGGCGATTCGCCGCGATCAAACACTTCCCCCAAACCAACCCCGATAGATGTGTACACCAGACCACCGGGGATGATGCCCAATGCTGTGGTCCAAAGGAAATTGCGGAATTTCACCCCAACCAGTGCCGGAAGCAGATTGGCCACAAAAAACGGTACAGCCGGGACAAGCCGCAACAAAAACAGTACGCTGATTTCATTGCTGCGCAAACCATCGCGAATCTGCCGCATGGTCCCTTCTGAGGCGTCCAGACGGGCAGATAGCGATGCACCCACCCCCCAGCGTGCCGCCAGAAATATCACCGATGCACCCACAGTCGCAGATATAACGCTAGTCGCAGCGCCAACCCACAGGCCAAACAAAAACCCACTAGTGACTGTGGCCACGGCAGCGCCGGGCAATGAAAACGAAACGATCAGTACGTAAATTGCTGCGTAGGTCAGCAACATCAATCCAAAATTCTGATCGCGAAATGCCAACAAGGACTCGCGATTGTCACGCAAGGTTTCAAAAGTCAGATAGTCACCCAGCGTGAAAGCACCAACAACGGCCACGCACAGGATTATGAGCAAAGGTATATGGCGTAGTTTGCTGGGATTTGAAGTATCGGCCATCATGTTGTTCCGTAATTAGGGCTTGTACGTTATGTCACTACATGCGCCCAACGCTCTCCTAGCAATAGGGTGTTCACGACGCGTTGATGCAAAGGCCCATTTTTGTGAGGAAAATCGCGTTATCCGGGGGGCATTACAACATCTACTCGGTCAAAGCGGCAGAATTGTTGCAATTCACCGTCGATTTAGGTCCTCTGGGGTTTGACTTAGCCCCACACCCCCAGTAAAGACCGGGCTTGAATTTACCACTTGGGACGGCGATTCCGCGTCAAACCCAACAGAACTACTGGAGACGGAGCGATGAAACGCACCTTTCAACCCTCGAACCTGGTCCGCAAACGGCGCCACGGTTTTCGTTCGCGCATGGCCACCAAAGCCGGGCGTAAGATTTTGAATGCACGCCGTGCCCACGGTCGCAAATCGCTGAGCGCCTAAGCGCTCACGAAACTGTCGGATATGACACCGCCGGAGACCCCCACGGATGGCACCGCCAACCCCGGGGATACGTCCCCGGCGGTTTCCGTTTGTCTGCACGAATCTTTGACGGTGTTGCGCAAGCGGGCTGATTTCCTGCGCGCCGCCCGCGCACGGCGTCAGGGAACCGGCAGCATGATGGTGCAAGCGCGCAAACGCGGCGACGACGAGCCGTCAGGCATCCGAGTCGGGTTCACCTGCTCAAAAAAAGTAGGCAATGCGGTTGCCCGCAACCGCGCCAAACGCCGTTTGCGCGAAGTGGCACGGATCATCTTACCAACGCAGGGGCACCACGGCTGGGACTATGTTTTGATCGGACGCGCCAAGGCGACGGCGGATCGGCCCTTTGAATTGCTCAAAGGCGATCTTATCTATGCTTTGAAAAAGCTGCATCCGAACCCATGACCCCATTGGCCCACATTGTCGCCCTGCCCGTTCGGGCCTATCGCCTGCTGCTGTCGCCTTGGGTCGGGATGAGCTGCCGGTTTCAGCCCACATGCAGTGTCTATGCGCTTGAGGCCCTGGAAAAGCACGGGGCCATCAAAGGCAGCTGGCTGGCCGCCAAACGCATTGGGCGATGCCATCCATTTGGCGGTGATGGCTATGACCCGGTGCCCGACGACGACACCTGAAACGCGTGGGTTTCACCCACCCTACGCCAAATTCTTTGACAGGGGAGCAATCTGGGTCGGGCAGTGGTGGCAAACTACGCAAAAACACAACCACCGCATCCAGATCATTTTCAGTCATCGCTGCATAGAAACCATAACCCATTGGCGGCAACGTTTTTGATCCATCCGGGCGAATGCCCATAGTGATCATCTTTTTTAGTTCATCATCAGACCAGTCATTGATCCGGCTTGCCGGAGTAATATTAGCGGCCCAGGCATCAAAGTTTGAGTTTTTCTCGACATTGAACCCACCAAATTCGTTGCTCATATCCGGTCCACCCGGCCCTTGCGGTGTATGGCAATTGCCGCATCCGGCAGGACCGCGCACTAGATATTCGGACCGCGCACTAGATATTCACCTCGTTCGACCGATACTTCGGCCTGAACTGCGCCTGTGCTAATCAAGACTAAAGTAGCTGCAAGAAATTAACGCACTAAATCTCTCCTGTTCGGCTAATGGTGTATTTAGTGACTGAACATTTTTGAAAGTTATCACATTTTCGCCCCGCAACCTATTACGACGAATAAACTGCCCCAAAACCGCGCTCTTGCTCGCGCCGAGCGACTCGACTAAATCCCCAACATGCTGGATGACAATGACGATATTCACCCGCTATTTGCAGGTGCCCCGCGAACAACCGAGTTTCGCAAACTGCGCAAGCGCATTGTGCGTCAGGTGCGCGAGGCGATTGAGCAATATGGTATGATTGCCCGCGAAAACTCTGACGCGCGCTGGCTTGTTTGCCTGTCTGGTGGCAAAGACAGCTATACCCTGCTGGCAAT
Organism: Paracoccaceae bacterium; assembly: GCA_003354145.1. Classification (GTDB taxonomy): domain Bacteria; phylum Pseudomonadota; class Alphaproteobacteria; order Rhodobacterales; family Rhodobacteraceae; genus NORP181. The sequence continues at coordinate 4,474 of PIVL01000165.1, read as the reverse complement.
CCTGTACGAATTGAAATGGCGTGGCTTGTTGCCTGTGGATTTACTGGCCTGCAATTTGGATCAGGGGCAACCGGGATTTCCAGCCACGGTTCTACCCGAGTTTCTGGACAAGATGGGTGTGCCGAACCGCATTGAATACCAGGACACCTATTCCATCGTTATGGACAAAATCCCAAAAGGGCGGACGTTTTGCGCTTTGTGTTCGCGCCTCAGGCGGGGCAATCTCTATCGGATCGCCCGTGAAGAAGGATGTTCGGCGGTTGTTCTGGGTCATCATCGCGACGACATTTTAGAGACATTTTTCATGAACCTGTTTCATGGTGGACGGTTGGCCACGATGCCGCCCAAGCTGTTGAACGAGGCTGGTGATTTGTTTGTCTATCGCCCGCTGTCTCATGTCGCCGAGGCGGATTGTGCCAAATTCGCAGGTGCCATGAACTATCCGATCATTCCATGCGACCTGTGCGGCTCGCAGGATGGTCTGCAGCGCCAGCAGGTTAAACAAATTCTGGATGGCTGGGAAAAAAACAGCCCGGGCCGTAGACAAATCATGTTCCGCGCCTTGATGAACGCAAGACCATCGCATTTACTGGACCCGAAACTGTTCGATTTCGCCGGTCTGGAAATTAATCCTCAGCAACTTGATGAAAATCTGCCGGATATTCCCTTGCTGCGTTAAGACTACGCTTAGGCCATCTTCCTAGCCTGTGGCTGTCGCAATCCGCGCGACGGGTTAACAGGATCTTGACGTCATGCCTAAATCACATTCGGATTTGTTCGCTGGATTGCGTCTTTATTTGCAGCCGATCCTGACCGGTCCGGCAATATTGGCGTTTCTTCCGGCCTTGACGCTGGGGGCTTATTGGATTGGCGGTGAAACCGCATTGCTGGTGACCGCAATGGGGCTGCCTTTGCTGTTCGCCTTTGTTCGCGTTTTGGGCCACGGTCCAACGCGTTTATCGATACCACGGGACAGTGTGACGGGTCTGTTGCTGCGCGATGGGTTTGAAGCCGTTCTAGGCCAAGTTTATGACAACACGGAAACTTCGGGCCTGAAATCAGCCTGTTTTGTGCTCGAGCTGGACGATTGCCGCGAACTGGCCAATCGGCATGGGCAAAATGCGGTAGATTTGGTGGTACAGCGCTGTGGCGAGCGGATCACTTCAACCATAAGGGATGGCGATACTGTCGCCCGGCTCGGCGACAGCCGTTTTGCTGTTTGTCTGATGGCCGTGCGGCAGGTGGATCTGGAACAGTGTATTCAGCTGGCAGGTCGCTTGCAGAGCACAATTGAAGAGCCTGTATCACTGGATGGCATGTCGCTTTATGTCTCCTGTTCGGTTGGATTTTGTTTGCGCAGCCGTGCGCCCGGCAAGACCGGGGCCGACTGGATGGTGGCAACACAGGATGCACTGTCAGATGCACAGTTGGCTGGACCATCAGGCATCCGGGCCTATTCTGCAGAGCTTCACCGCAAGACCAAGGCCCGCCATGATTTGCGTAATGATGCCGCAGCTGCGCTTGAAAACGGGCAAATTCAACCGTGGTATCAGCCGCAGATTTCAACCGATACTGGCAAAGTCAGCGGGTTTGAGGTTCTTGCCCGCTGGAACCATCCTGTCCACGGAGAGATTCCTCCTGACGTGCTTTTGCCGGTAATTGAGGCGTCCGGTCTACTTGAACGATTAGGTCAGGTCATGTTGTACCATGCGCTAACGGCCCTTAAGGCGTGGGACGGCGCCGGGATCGGGGTTCCCTGCATTGGGGTCAATTTTGCCAGCGATGAATTGCGCAATCCTGCGCTGGTGGACAAAATCCGCTGGGAACTGGACCGTTTTGATCTGACCCCGGATCGGCTTTGCATAGAAGTTCTTGAATCTGTTGTCACCGATAATCCAGATGAAACCGTGACCAGAAACATCGTCGGGCTGGGCAGGCTTGGCTGTAGGATTGATCTGGACGATTTTGGCACCGGTCACGCCTCGATTGCGTCAATCCGGCGGCTTACGATCTCACGTATCAAAATCGACCGGTCTTTTGTGATGAAGGCGGATCGCGACCCGGAACAACAGCGACTGGTCGGTGCTATTCTGACAATGGCAGAGCGGCTTGGGATTGAAACATTGGCCGAGGGGGTCGAGACTGTTGGCGAGCACGCTTTGCTGGCGCAATTGGGCTGTGATTACGTCCAGGGGTTTGGCATTGGGCGCCCGATGCCGTTTGATCAAACGCTGGACTGGATCACTGCGCACGAGGGTAAAATTCAGAAAGCCCTGACCATAAATCGTGAAACCGGCTGAAACTGGCACATAATAGCACTGCAGGCACCACTGCTGACCGGATTCCGCTTGACCTTTGCGGCTGCACTCTGTTGAACCCACCAAGTCATTCCATGCACGAAGGTGGCCGGTCCAAATGGACGATCAGAACAAAAACCTAATCCTCGCAACTGTCCTTAGCCTCATTGTGATTGTGGTGTGGCTTGCTGTATTCCCACCACCCGAACCGGATCCTGTGCCCGTTGCCGAGGCCACTAGCCAAACAGGACCTGAGGGAGATGTGGTGACCATTCCCTCAGCGATCAGAGAAACTTCGGGCGGCGAAGCGGTTACTGCTGTTGTTGAAGAAGCGGAAACAGCCAATACATCGGCCCCCCGCGTCAAAATTGATACGCCACGCGTGACCGGCAGCATCTCGCTGCTTGGTGGGCGGATCGACGACCTGTCGCTTAAAGATTATCGCGTTAGTTTGGACGCGGATTCAGACATCGTGCAGATACTGAAACCAGTTGGTGCGCCATCAGCCTACTATGCCCTTTACGGCTGGGCCCCTGGCGCTGGCCTGACGCAGGATGATGTGCCCAGCGCAAACACAGTCTGGTCGGTCGAATCAGGTAGTACACTGAGCCCCGAAAACCCGGTTACGCTGACCTGGAACAACGGTAATGGCCTCAAGTTCAACCGCGTTCTGACTATCGACGAAGAATATATGTTCTCGGTCACGCAATCGGTCGACAACCAGACCGGCGCACCTGTCAGCCTTGCTCCTTATGGGGTTCTGGCCCGACATGGAGAACCGGTTGATCTGAAAAACTTTTTCATCCTGCACGAAGGTGTTGTGCGTCTGATAGACGGTCAGCTTGCAGAAATCGACTATGACGACATGCCTGACTTTGAGGTCAACGCCCGTTGGGCCGCACCTGCCGAAGTTGAAACGATGAAAGAAAATGGCTGGATCGGCTTCACCGACCACTATTGGATGTCCGTTCTGATCCCATCGCAGGATCCGGGCAGCGATTTGGTGACCAAATACGATGCTCATCGCGATATCTATCAGACCACCACCGTTTCGCCGACAAAAACGTTGGCAAGTGGCGAATCGACAAGCACCACATCGCGTCTGTTTTCGGGCCCCAAGGAATGGGACATTATCAACGCATACCAAATCGAGGGCGGCGTCGAGAAATTCGTCGACAGCATCGACTGGGGCATGTTCTTTTTCCTGACCAAACCGATATTCTGGTTATTGCACCAACTCAACGACCTGATTGGTAACATCGGCTGGTCAATTATTGGCCTGACGCTGATCATCAAGGCGGTGCTATTTCCATTGGCCTATAAGTCCTATGTGTCGATGGCCAAGATGAAAGAACTGCAGCCTCAGATCGAAAAGATGAAAGCGGACGCAGGTGACGATCGTAAGAAAATGCAGCAGGGCATGATGGAGCTGTACAAGAAGGAAAAGGTCAATCCGGCCGCTGGTTGTTTGCCGATTCTTCTGCAAATCCCGATCTTCTTCTCGCTGTATAAAGTGATCTTTGTCACGATTCTGCTGCGTCAGGCACCTTGGTTCTCGCCGTTCGTTGACCTGTCTGCACCTGATCCGACATCGATCATGAACCTGTTCGGCCTGCTGCCATTTGCAGGGCCCGAGCCGGGAACCATCATGGCCACCGCGTTCATCGGTATCCTGCCGCTACTTTTGGGTATTTCCATGTGGCTGCAGCAAAAACTGAACCCGGCACCCACTGATCCAACTCAACAGATGATCTTTGCGTGGATGCCCTGGGTGTTCATGTTCATGCTGGGCAGCTTTGCCAGCGGGTTGGTTGTGTACTGGATCGCCAACAACACGATCACATTTATACAACAGTATCTGATCATGCGCTCGCAGGGCTTTAAGCCCGACGTGTTTGGCAACATCAAATCCGGCTTCGCCAAAAAGGCGAAAACGGACAAAAAATGACCGGGATGGTGACCAGCCTCTGGCGCCACCCGATCAAAAGTCACGGTCGCGAGTCTTTGGACGCTGTGACCCTGATCGCCGGGCAAACGATGCCCGGCGATCGCGTTTGGGCCGTTGCACACGAGATGTCCAAAGCCAACAATTTGGTCTGGTCGCGTTGTGCAAATTTCAGCACCGGCTCTAAAGCGCCAAAGCTGTCGGCGATCAACGCGCAGCTGGACGAGGCACT
>PIVL01001055.1 GCA_003354145.1 Paracoccaceae bacterium | reverse complement strand
CGTAAGTCCGCTCTGCTCCCCGGGGGCCCCGGCTTGACCCCTCGGGGGGTCCGGGGAGGCCGGGAAGCACCACGGGAATTTTGCTCCCCGGGGGCCCCGGGTGGTTCATCGGGCGCCCCCCGGGGGTCCGGTAGGCTCCGCGGGAATATTGCTCCCCGGTGTTCCCGTGGGTCCCATCGGGGACCCCCGGAGTACTCATCGGCCCCCGGGTGGTCGGGAATCTTGCTCCTCGCGGTTCCCGTGGGTCCCATCGGCGACCCCGGGGGTCTCCATCGGCTTCACGACGATCGAGCGGCGACCGCGAGGCAGGCGCGAGACCGCGCCCGAGGGCAAGCCCGTGTGGGGCTGCAGTCGGTCAGTCGTGGGCCGGTTGGGTGGGCCCCATCAATGGGGCCCACGCGTAAGTCCGCTCTGCTCCCCGGGGGCCCCGGCTTGGCCCCTCGGGGGGGACCGGGGAGGCCGGGAAGCCCCACGGGAATTTTGCTCCCCGGGGGCCCCGGGTGGTTCATCGGGCGCCCCCCGGGGGTCCGGGAGGCCCCGCGGGAATATTGCTCCCCGGTGTTCCCGTGGGTCCCATCGGGGACCCCCGGAGTACCC
>PIVL01001054.1 GCA_003354145.1 Paracoccaceae bacterium | reverse complement strand
ACGCCCTGAGACACGGCCCAAAACCCAAGCGAAATGGAGAAGAAATAATGAAACATACATATATACTATCCACCGCAACTGCCCTTGTTCTGGGGCTTTCAGGTATCGCCTGGGCGGGGCCACCCGTTGAGGTCGACTGCAACGTGAACGGAAATGCGAACTGGTCTTTTGAAAAACTTGCAAAGCAGGTAGCCAACCGGCACGCCAATGCCGGCATAGGCAACAAAGGTGAAGGGTTTGCGTCCTCGCCTGCGCCTGATTATCTCATAATCTGTTTCACGGGTAATGACGAGTCCTCTGACGTGGATCCGGGCAACTCGTTCGCGCACAACGCCAATAACCGCAAAAACAAGTAATGCGACACGCCCCGCGGCACGACCGTCGCGGGGCTTTGGCTGCGCGACATCGAACTGGCCCCAATCGGGCCAGTGGTTTCCCCGGAATGCGCAGCAATTCTAGCCAACCGACATTGACCTATATCAAAGCGGGTTCACCGGGGAATTGCTATCATGAATACACTGAAACAAGTGAGGAGGAAGAAATAATGAAACGTACATTGATACTATCCACCGCTACGGCCCTGGTTCTGGGGCTTTC
>PIVL01000478.1 GCA_003354145.1 Paracoccaceae bacterium | reverse complement strand
GTTGAAATGGACGACGACGCAATGGAAGCGTATCTGGAAGGCGAAGAGCCTGACGTTGATACGCTGCGTAGTCTGATCCGTGCTGGTACGCTGTCGATGGCATTCGTTCCAATCCTTGCTGGGTCCGCGTTCAAGAACAAAGGTGTTCAACCATTGTTGAATGCTGTGATCGATTTCTTGCCGAGCCCGCTCGACGTTGTCGATTACATGGGCTTTAAACCAGGTGACGAAACGGAAGAACGTAACATTGCTCGTCGTGCTGATGATGAAATGGCATTCTCTGGTCTGGCGTTCAAAATCATGAACGACCCGTTTGTTGGTACGCTGACGTTTACTCGCATCTATTCCGGTGTCCTGAACAAGGGCGACTCGATGATCAACTCGACCAAGAGCAAAAAAGAGCGCGTTGGCCGGATGATGATGATGCATTCCAACGATCGCGAAGAGATCACCGAAGCGTTCGCAGGTGACATCATTGCGCTTGCTGGTCTGAAAGACACCACAACTGGTGACACACTTTGCGCGGTTCACGATCCTGTGGTTCTGGAAACCATGACTTTCCCCGATCCGGTTATCGAGATCGCGGTTGAGCCTAAGACCAAAGCTGACCAGGAAAAGATGTCCACCGGTCTGGCCCGTCTGGCCGCCGAGGATCCATCGTTCCGGGTTGAGACCGACTTTGAGTCCGGTCAGGTCATCATGAAGGGCATGGGCGAACTTCACCTGGATATTCTGGTGGACCGTCTCAAGCGCGAGTTTAAGGTTGAGGCAAACATCGGTGCGCCGCAGGTTGCCTATCGCGAGACCATTGGTCACGAAGTCGAGCATTCTTATACCCACAAGAAACAATCGGGTGGGTCGGGTCAGTTCGGTGAGGTCAAACTGCTGATTTCCCCGACAGAGCCAGGCGAAGGTTATTCGTTCGAATCCCGTATCGTTGGTGGTTCGGTGCCCAAGGAATATATCCCGGGTGTTGAAAAAGGCATTAAGTCGGTTATGGACAGCGGCCCGTTGGCTGGTTTCCCTGTAATCGACTTCAAAGTGGAGTTGCTTGACGGTAAGTTCCACGATGTTGACTCGTCTATTTTGGCCTTTGAAATTGCTGCACGTATGTGCATGCGTGAAGGCATGCGCAAAGCTGGCGCCAAGATGCTTGAGCCGATGATGAAGGTCGAAGTGATCACGCCCGAGGAATACACTGGCGGGATCATCGGAGATCTTACGTCGCGTCGGGGTCAGGTGACAGGTCAGGAACAACGCGGCAACGCCATTGCAATTGAATCGATGGTACCGCTGGCGAATATGTTTGGCTACATCAACACGTTGCGGTCCATGTCTTCGGGTCGTGCGAACTTCTCGATGCAGTTTGATCATTACGATCCGATCCCGCAGACCATCTCGGAAGAGATTCAGGCGAAATACGCGTAAGTGCGTGAACTCACGCACCTTACGGGGTGCACCAATGTAAGGTGAGTGTTCGCACGCACCGCACAAGTCAAAGGAGGCCATCATGGCTAAGGAAAAATTTGAACGTAATAAGCCACACGTCAACATCGGCACAATCGGCCACGTTGACCACGGCAAAACCACGCTGACAGCTGCGATCACCAAATATTTTGGTGATTTCCAGGCGTATGACCAAATCGACGGCGCACCCGAAGAAAAAGCCCGCGGTATCACCATTTCGACGGCACACGTCGAGTATGAAACCGAAGCACGTCACTATGCCCACGTTGATTGCCCAGGCCACGCTGATTATGTGAAAAACATGATCACTGGTGCGGCTCAGATGGACGGCGCTATCTTGGTTGTCTCGGCTGCTGATGGCCCAATGCCGCAAACACGCGAGCACATTCTGCTGGGTCGCCAGGTTGGCATTCCAACAATGGTCGTCTACATGAACAAAGTTGACCAGGTCGACGATGACGAACTGCTGGAACTGGTTGAAATGGAAATCCGTGAGCTGTTGGATACCTATGAGTATCCTGGCGACGACATTCCAATCGTAATGGGTTCGGCGCTGGCCGCGATGGAAGGCAAGAACCCTGAAATCGGCGAAGAGTCGATCAAAAAGCTGATGGAAGCCGTTGACACATGGATCCCAACGCCCGAGCGCGCTGTTGACCAGCCGTTCCTGATGCCGATCGAAGACGTGTTCTCGATCTCGGGTCGTGGTACTGTTGTAACCGGCCGTATCGAACGTGGCGTGATCAACGTTGGCGACGGAATTGAAATCGTTGGTATCCGCGATACAACGACTTCTACCTGTACTGGTGTTGAAATGTTCCGCAAGCTGCTGGATCGTGGTGAAGCTGGTGACAACGTTGGCGTATTGCTGCGTGGTGTGGATCGTGACGGCGTTGAGCGCGGCCAGGTTCTGTGTAAGCCAGGTTCGGTTAAGCCACACACCAAGTTCGAAGCAGAAGCCTATATTCTGACCAAAGACGAGGGTGGCCGTCACACGCC
>PIVL01000164.1 GCA_003354145.1 Paracoccaceae bacterium | reverse complement strand
CAATGCTGCGTTGACAAGTATCACAGGAACCGGAACCTATGATCCGCTGAATTTAGGAACATCGTCTGTGGGGTCAGCAGAAGAAGAATTTACCCTGATGGACGCTGCAACAGGTGAGATGCGCTACGATGGGGTCAATACGTTTGAAGGCACACTGCAAGCCTCAGTCAGCGCAAATAAAACTGGTGGTGCTGTAACATATAAATTCCGCGTTTTCAAAACAGTCGGAAGTCCGGCGTTCGATGCGGCAACAGTAACAAGATCAATCACAACGTCGATTGGATCAATCAGCTTGGTCATGTCAGTGGCACTTGACCCAATGGATCAGTTCAGGGTCGAGGTGGAAACACAAGGCGCAACAAATGATATCACTGTCACAGACTTTTCGATGGTGGTACAATGATCGACACAGAAAACAACTAAACAGGACGACACAATGGACCTAACAATCGAAGAATGCCAATTTATGCTTAACGCAGTCAACGCGCAAGCCATGAGCGGGTTTAAGGACGGTCTGGCGGGATCGCAACGGGCGATGGTTATAGCAGCCAAGTTGCAGGTTTACGCGACAGAACTTGCAAACCCGACAGAAGAAACACCGGCACAAGTGATGGAACGGCCAAACGGCGAGGACATTCCAGAGGCCGAAGTAGTCGAATAGAGTGAAAAGGTAAGACAATGGTAACGGTCGCACAGATCGCAGCAGCCGCCTTTGACGGGGTTTCCGCCTCTATTACGGATGCGATCAACGATGCCACGCTTGCGGACGCATCCGATGCCAGCCAAGGCGCTGGGCGCGCGGTTGTAGACTTTCAATCGCCGGGTGGCGGTTTCCCCAAGAATACCCTCAAGGACAGAACGCAGGACATATACCTTGAGGGATTTGCCACCGTTCCGCAGGAGGGCTGGTCGGTCACAATCAAGGGCGTCGAATACCTGATAATTTGGGTGCATGACGTTGTGGTTGCCGGGACATTCTTTGCCGTTGAAACCATCCCTGCCGACCAGCTTCTAAACGTGACTGTAGCGTTTCAGACTCTCACGCGACAGCGCGACGGAGCCGGTGGCTTTGACGAGGTATGGTCAGAGATACCAGACGCGCCCACACAAGCCTATTTCATGGCCGCAAGCGGCAACGAGGTGTTCGCTGCCGATGCAGTGATGGCAAACACGCGCAACCAGCTTGTGGTGCCGTATTTTGCAGGGGTAGAGGCCGACGACCGGCTATTTGTGAATGGCCGCTATTTTAACATCACATTTGTTGATAATATGGAAAGCAGGAGCACTTGGTTGCGCCTTGAACTTGAAGGGGGCGTTGCAACCTAACAGGAGAATTTTGAAATGACTCTTTCAGCAACCTCAACCGTCACCGTTAGCGCAAAACAAACCGGCGCACATGATTTCGGTGGGCCTGATTTTACGGCTAAACTAACCGCAAAGATTGCCACCACAGACGGGACAGAATTAAATCAGGCTGATTTGTTTTTCTCGGATGAGCGAACAGTTGCAGATGGGGCGAACGATGATCTTGATTTGAGCGGCGTCCTTACTGGTGCCTTTGGCTTGACGCTCACGTTCGCGGAGATTGTATCTATAACCATCGTCAACGGTCCCATCAGCGGAATTCTAAACACAACAGACTTGACCATCGGCGCTGGGACCAACCCATATTTCGGCTTTCTCGGATCGGGAACGGATACAGTCGGTCCGCTAAAACCGGGATCGGTCTTTCATATTGCCTCCGCTGACGAGGCTGGGCTTGGGACTGTGACGGCGGGAACGGGTGACATTTTGCGCATCACAAACAGCGCAGGCGCTGCCGCGACGTACCAGATTAAAATTATAGGTCGCTCGGCCTAATCCATCCTAACAGGGGAAAATCAAATGGCACTATCATCAAAGATTACAACTCTGGTCAGCGCATCGCAGACCGGAGATAATGATTTTGGTGGGCCGGGTTTCACACCTAGCCTGACAGGAACGATCAACACGACTGACGGGACAGCCGCTGGGCAGGCAGACTTGATATTTACTGACGAGCGCATTGTTGGCGATGGTGCGGATGATGATCTTGATCTGGCAGTCGGTTTAGTGGATGCGCTTGGCACTTCCCTGACGTTTGTCACAGTGGTTTCAATCACGGTGGTAAACGGGCCTATCAGCGGCACAGCTAACACAACAGATTTGACTATTGGCGGTGGCACAAATCCTTTCTTTGGATTTCTTGGATCAGGAACCGATACCGTTGGCCCACTCAAGCCCGGTGCGTCATTCCAGATTGCCGCGTCTGACGCTGCCGGGATCGGCACGGTGACAGCGGCGACTGCCGATATTCTGCGCATTACAAATAGCGCAGGCGCTGCGGCGACGTATCAAATCTGCATTATAGGTCGCTCGGCATAGATCATGGTTATCAGGCTCAAGGTTGAAGGCATCGGAGAACTCAGGGCCGAATTGGGCAATCTTGGCGGTGATTTTGACGACATTGTTGAGGCTGAAATACATAAAGCCGCCAATAGATACCGAGACCGCGTTAAGGCGCTGCACAGGGCTGGTCCTCATACCGGGCGGATATACATAAAGCCCGGTGGACGACGCCACCAAGCATCGGCACCGGGACAACCACCGGCACCAGACACAAAGGCGCTTATGCGGTCAATCAAGGTTAAACTTGGCAGTATGAGCGCGGAGATTGGTTCAATATTGCCATACTCGCGGCATTTGGAATTTGGCACGCGCCGCATGGCCGCGCGTCCGATGTGGTTGCCGACGCTTGTGTTCACGGGCAAGACGCTGCGCCAGAATATAGAAAATGCTGTTAGGAGGAAAGTATGAGACCCGTCGAAGTTCAAGAGGCTATATTTGATGCCCTGACGGGCGATCCTACCTTGCTGGCTATGCTTTCATCGTCTTGGACAGACAATCTTGGTTCTGTCCCGGCAGTCTTTTCGGATACGCCGCAAGAGCATTTCGATGACAACGACTTTTATCCGTTCATATCGTTTGCTGACGGGGTGACAGCACCATTTGATGACAAGAGCGATGCAGGTGGCGCGGAAACAATGAACTTGAGCGTCTGGACGCGCAGCGCGAATTATACGCAAGCGAAGCAGGTTGCCGCGCGGGTTGCCGACATATTGCACCGACAAACGCTCGTCATAGATGACGCGGATCACATCACGACAGATATGGAAACCTCAGAATTTTCGCTTGATCCTGATGGGCATACGAGACGCGGGTTGATGATTTACAGCATATTGTATTTCGACGCCTGATCTAGAAGCACAGCCTGAACGGGCAAGATTGTGCGAAAAATGGGAACGTGCTAAAATTTGTCAGTGTATGGTTAACCAGTGTAAACTTTAAGGGGTAAGGACATGGCTGCAGCAGCAGGACGAAAACTACGGATCAAGTATGATGATGGTGGCGGTGCCGATGTTATTGCAGGCGCGCAAACCGGCTCTCTGACCATCAACAACGAAATGATTGATATTACCGACAAGGACGATCTCGGCATTCGCACCTTGCTTGATGATATCGGTGTGACCAGCATAGCCCTATCGTGCGATGGCGTTACAAAGGACGACATTCTTGCCGGGTTAGCACGAGGCGTTGGGGATGGAACAAGCCTTAATGATTTCGAGATTGATATAGCATCGCTTGGAACGTACAGCGGCAGCTTTTTCATCACATCTTACGCCGACAGTGGTGCCGAAGGTGCCGAGGCAATCACGTTTACCTGCAGCTTTGAAAGTTCTGGTGCGGTCACATTCGCTTAAAGATGGGAGATAGTCTTGAGCAGCATTTTTCGTGAAATTAGCCTTACATGGGACGGCAAGGAATACACCCTTGTTCCCAGCATGAAACTCTTGCGGCGTATTGAGCGCGGTCGTCCCGGCGAGGGACCAATCAGCCTCGTTCAGGTGACAAACCAATCCTTGAACGGCAACCCGCAAGTTTCGATCATGGCGCAGGTTATCCAAGAGGTTATGCACGAAGCCGGGGCAACTGATTTTTCTGACGACGAGGTTTATCAGGAATTTTATACTGGCGGAAATGTGGCGGTCGTTGAACTTTGGCACCAAATTATCACCGCACTAAGCCCGGTTCCAAAAGAGCAAAAAAAAGCCGTCGCCCCAGAAGCAGCATAGTCCCATCTGAGGGCGACACCTTTTTGCAGTGGGACGCGCTATACCTATCGGCTCGCAATTGGGGCATTCAACCCGGCGAGTTCTGGGCCATGACGATGAGCGAGTGGTACTGCGAATATGAAATGCACGCAGAGTCTATGGGAATAGAGACATTTGCCGGGAACCTGACGCAAGGCGATGTTGACGATCTGCTGGACGATTTGGAACTGAGCGACGACGAATGGTGGGATAAAAATGGCGCTTCCGGGAATTAAGATAAGAATAGAGGCTGATACAGATGCCGCAGTTGCTGGCATTGATCGGCTTGAGAATAAGATTATTGGAATCCCCAAGGCTACCAAACAGGCAGAAGTCCAAACCAAAAAATTAGGCGGTGCCCTGAATCGTTTATCAAACGTCTCTGGCCGCACACGCAGCCAGTTACAGAACGTCAGTTTTCAGCTTCAAGACATTATTGTTCAGATACAGGGTGGCCAAGGTGTCACTCGTGCTTTGTCCCAACAGCTTCCACAATTGGCAGGCGGTTTCGGCGTAGTTGGTGCTGCGATTGGTGTTGTTGCCGGTCTTGCTATACCGGCGCTGGCCTTTGCTTTTAGTGGCCTCATAGATGATGTGCAGAGTGTTGATGATGCGCTATCTGACCTTGATGAAATCACTGATGAATATTTCAGCCTTTTGGCCACGTCAGCGGGGATAGGAACAGACGTTTTCCGCGATTTGGAAAAATCGATTCAGGGTGCTTCCCAAGCGAGCAAAGACCTTCTGGCTATTGCAAAAATTGAAACTCTGAAATCGATTGAAGCACTCAATTCTTCAATATCAGCAGACATATTGTCAAGATGGACGGAAACCGAGAAGGGGACTGTCGGCGCTCTGATAAATATAGAAGGCCAGTTGCAGGGCCATATAGGACAATGGAAAACTAATTCGAGAGAGATTGAAAAATTCAGGTCCAAACTTGAACAATTAGGTAAGGGTGGGCCGCTTGAAGATCAGCTCGCCCTCGCTATTGAATTGCGTGACGAGTTTAAGGCCAACGTCGATGTGACGGGGGATATGACAGACGAGCAGATAGCTTTCTGGCGCGCAATATCTCAATCTATTGAACGCATGCAAATACTTGAGGCCGCGAGTGGCGCAGTGGCAGATGAAGTTGATCGTGTACCTGCTGCAATCATCAAAGCACGCAACGAGATCGAAAACTCAGGCAGCACCTACGACGAATTTGAGCAGCGCTTTGTGCGGACAGCCGCAGCCGCTGAGAAAATCCCAGCAGCACTTGCTAGGGCGCGGAAAGAAGCACTGGCTGCGGCTTCAACGTATGACGAGGTATTGCCACAAAACAGACCGGACAAGCCGGATTCCGTTGGCGGCGTCGGTGGCGTCGATCCTGACGTGGCGAGATTGGAAACCCTAATTGATAGCCTGAAAACAGAGCAGGAAACCATCGAAGAATTCCGCTTGCAGGGCTTGGAACTGTTAGCAAACGCAAGCGAGGCAGAATTGGAAGCGCTGGGCGGGTTCAACGAGGCCAAACTGCGCCTTGAGGAAGAATACCAGAACCGTCTGAAAGGCATCAAAGGCCAAGGCCACCAGACAGACCTAGCCATGACGCTCGGCGCAGCATCGGACGTTCTCGGCGCGATGGGTGCATTCAGCGACAAGGCTTTGAAGCTATCAAAGGTCGCGGGAGCAGCACAGGCGCTTATCAGCACCTTGCAAGGCTCTGCCGAGGCTCTAAAGCTGCCGTTCCCGGCAAACCTTGCGGCGGCGGCTACGGTTATGGCACAGGGGCTTGGGTTGGTTGCTGCAATCAAAGGTGTCAGCAGCAGCGGCAGCAGCGGTGGCGGTGGCGGTGGTGCAGCGGCGGCGGTTACGGCACAAGCAGCGGCTCCTGCCCCCCTCAACGTCAGACTAAGCGGCCTTGGTGCCGGGGATTCCATAACCGGCAATCAGCTTTCCAGCCTGTTTGATCGGCTGCAAGACGAAGCGGGAGACCGTGGATTACAAGTGAGTTTCGCGTCATGACCGTAATAATTTCAGCCGGAGCCGCTGCAGAACTTGCAGCCGAAGGAACCGAAAACAACCCGATTATCTTGTGGGAAAATCTAGCGGCTGATGGGGCATGGGAAGCGGGTTCTGGAACCGAGATTGAAAGCGCGAGATTTCTGAACACCGAATCCACATATGATCGATGGATTCAAACATATAGCGGCTCCGGGATTTGTAATGCGAAAGTAGATTTACCTGTATCTCGTTCATTTAATATAGCCTGTATCGCGGCGCACACAATATCTGACGAAGGCGCTGCTGTAAGAATTCAATATTCCCCCACTGGGGGGTCGCCTTGGACGACTGTCTCGGCTGGAGAATTTTCACCAACAGACAACAGCGCAATCTGTGTGCTGTTTGATGGCGCTCCTTCAGCACCAACTTGGAGAATTCGGCTAAGTGAAGGAACAAGCGATGAGCCTGTAGCAATAGGCGCTCTATTTTTTGGCAACCGATGGTCGCTCCCACAGCGGATATATCAGGGATATACGCCACCCATCACGCCGACGCAGGCGGATTTTCAATCAAACGTCAGCGAGAGCGGAAATCTTCTAGGCTCATCTGTTATCCGCAAGGGGTCATCAGCCGTTGCGAACCTATCCCACCTGACGCCGACATTTATCCGCGATGCGGCTTGGACAGGTTTTCAGAACCATTTCAACGAAGGAGGCGGATCATTCTGGGTTTGGAGACCGACCAAATACGAGGACGCTTTCTATGGTTGGAAATCAGGTGATTCAATCATCCCGACAAACACAGGACCGAAGGGTTACATGGGCGCGAACCTTGAAATGAGGTTGTTCGATGATCCTTAGTTTTGAAATAATCAAGACTGTTTATATTGGTGGGCGCTAGAGCATGACAATCGTTATATCACCCGGCGCGGCTTCCGCACTTGCAGCCACAGGCACAGAAAATAATCCGCTCATTAATTGGCGGAATAGGACGGACGGTGCGACGTTTACAACTCCAACCGGAACCGAGATTGAAAGCGCTGATTTTCTGGAGACATCAACCACATATGACAAGTGGGTTGTCGAATATAGCGGCAGCGGTCTCGCTCGCGCTCAAATCGTATTAGCATCTGATAGCCGCGTAATCGACACTGTATGTATTGCAGCGCATACTATATCTGATGAAGGTGCATCAATAGCCATTGATACCAGCATAGACAGCGGGTCAAGTTGGCAAGATTGCGGGGCTGGAACAGTCACACCAACAGACAACAAAGCAATCTGTTTCCTGTTTAATGAAGCGCCAACAACTGACTATTGGCGCATTCGACTACTTGGCGGAACAGTCGCTGCGGAAGTATCAATCGGCGTTGCGTTTTTTGGCAGGAGTCTGCAAGTATCACAGCGCATATATCAGGGATACACGCCACCAATCACGCCGACGCGGGTTGATTTGCAATCAGATGTAAGCGCAGGCGCGAACCTTCTCGGCGCATCCGTTGTCCGCAAGGGATCAAATGCCGTTGCCAACCTAACACATCTAAAGCCTTCATTTATTCGCGCGACAGGCAGTAATGATTGGTTCCCTTTTCAAAGCTATTTCAATAATGGCGGCGGCGCATTCTGGATGTGGCGACCGACAAAATACGGCGATGCCTTTTACGGTTGGCGCGACGGCGATCCTATCATACCGACGAACTCAGGGCCGAAGGATTTCATGTCGGCCAGCATTGCCATGAGGTTGTTTGATGACAGTTAGTCGTGAAATAATCCAGATTGTCGAAATAGACATAGAGCGCTGTTCGCTGACCTATGCCAGTGCGCCTTGCACCGCTGTTCTCGGCACGAGCGGCGTTCGCAAATGCTACAACACGTTTTTCTCATGCCAAGACACGCCGAATTTTGACAGCGAGGTTGAAACACTACGGTTTGCGCAGAACATCGACGGGCTACCTTTTGCCGAACGTATTTATCCGGCGATGAGCGGACCCGTCAGCACCAACCCAACACGGCTTAACCTTGGTGGCGTCAATGTGCGCTCTGGCGCGCTGGGCAAACGTGCAAGGGTAACGGTAAACTTTCAGGACTTTGCCGATAGTGACATCTGGTTTGATCGCTATCAGTCAGAGCGCGTTGATGGGACCGCTCAAACCGATGAGGGCGGATATGAACCCGGTGATCGCGGAACATTCTTTGCAAAGTTGCGTTGCCGTTTTCCCTACTATGTGGGCCGACCGCTGCGGGTTCTTGAGGGGCAGGTCGGTGACGCTCTGTCGTCAATGAGGACTAGAAATTATGTGATCACAGAATGGAAAGGGCCGAACGCTGCGGGTCAGGTCCAGATTACCGCGAAGGACGTTCTCGATCTGGCCGACAACGTAAAGGCGCAGGCACCATTCCCATCAACGGGCAAACTGACCGAAGATATCGATGACTCTAGCCTTGCGGTGTTTGATTTAGACCCTGCAGGCGTTGGCACTGATTATACTGGTGGACGTGCCTCAATAGGGTCTGAGGTGGTTAGTTATACCATAGCCACCGATACCGTCACGCTGACCGGCAGGGCGCTTGATGGCAGCGATGCGTCAACCCATTCCGCAGACGATCTGTTTCAGGAGGCTTACCGCGTTGAGGACGAGACAATTTCGGCCACGGTTTTCGACCTGTTTACGGTATTTGCCGAAATCGATTCAGCATTCATTACGATTGCAGATTGGCAGGACGAGGAAGAACGCTGGCTGCAAGGGTTTACCCTGACAAATACCGTTACCAAGCCGACAGGGGTAAACCTGCTTGCGGGTGAAATATCGACCCTTGGCGTCATGTTCTGGTGGGATGAGGTGAACCAACAAATCCGCATGCGCGCAAACAGGCCACTTGATGTCGGTGAAACCGCGCCGGATTTAAGCGACAGCGACACGTTCATCGAAGATACAATTCAGAACGAGGACTTGCACAAAGAACGGTTGAGCCGCGTTCTATATTGGACCGGCCAGCTTGACGTGACCAGCAGCGCGACGGATGGAAACAACTTTGCGCGCGTTCAGGTTGTTATAGACGCAGATGCCGAAAGCGAGGACGAGTACAACCAGACCCAGATTTATGAGGTGTTCCAGCGATGGTTGGGTGTCGGTGATGATAGCGTGGCCTCTGCCGTTGCCACGCGATTGTTGAACCGATACCGCGATACACCAAGGCAGATCACATTCACTTATGATGCGAAGGACGCCGCGAGTGTTGTCCTTGGCAGTCCTGTGACAATCACCAGCCGGGTTTTTACCGATGACACTGGCAATGCGCTGCCATCACAGATGCAGATCACGTCTATTGAGGAAATTTCGCCAGACAACCGCCTTCGGGCGACTGCTCAAACCTATCAATTCGCTGGGCGTTATGGTTTTATAACAGAAAATTCACGTTCCAACTATGCGGCATCAACTGACGATGAAAAAACAAAAGGCACGTATATTGTGGATGAAGGCACCCTTGTTTTCGCTTCTGACGGATCAAGCCCATATCTGATGTACTAGGGAAGGCCGTTTTGTTTAAATAGTTAACTTTGTGGGGACTATAAATGACTTATAGAGCAATTGCATCGACCGAGACTGACCCGGATAGCCCAGTCACGTCAACTCTGATGATCGCTTTGGATGAAAACTTAGACGCGACTGCCGCTGGTGAAACTGGCGCACCTAAGATCGCGCTCAAATCTGATGCTGCCGCGCTCGGATCAGGGAATACGGATTTCAGCGGCTTGGGCGCATGGTCTGGAGTTTGGTTCACAATAGGAGCGCGAAACGCAAGCGGAGGAGCGACCCGTACCATCAGCCTTGACGCGTCCGACGATGGCGGCTCAACTTTTCTAGGCTCTGTCGTATTAGCAAGCCTTCCAGACACTGCAGGAGGGACTATTAGTGGGTTTTTAGATTTTTCCACAGGTCTTGTCATTGGTGTTTCTGCATCGAAGTCCACATCTCTTACCGGCAACGCTGGTGTTATCAGCCAGACAATTGCGGGGGCAAGTTTGTCAATA
>PIVL01000477.1 GCA_003354145.1 Paracoccaceae bacterium | reverse complement strand
CCGCAGCGATGCAAAACAGACTCAAATGTGTCAAAATCGTCAAATTTCAGGCCGGAATTTCTGGATTTGTCTGGGATTTTCCCGGACATTTCCCAAAAAACGCAACGAGTAGTGAGGCCGGCAGATGTTTCTGCGCAAATCTAGATATTGTGGCGTAGCGCTAAGCGTAGCCAGGGTGTCAAAAAGCCAATGGCACTTATGCGTTTCGCAAATATTGGATGCGAGTCGTGCCTCACTTTCTATACGAAGCGTGTTAATAATGTGTGTATGCGCTTTGGGGGTGGTTGCAACGGATGCTTCATCTTCAGACGGGCTCAAACCATTTCCAGAATTCGAAGCAAGGCGGATCAAGCCCCCAACGGCCTCAACTCAAAAGCGGATCACGATTCAAATTGACCCGGAACAGAGTGCCCCTATACCTACGCCACCAATTGACGAAGTCACAAGCGACACGCCGATGGTGGACAGTCAGTACAGTTGGTTCTGGGAACAGATATCGCCCGAGCTGGCGCAATCGGGACCGGGCAGGCTGTCAGCCGCCCTGCAGGTTCTAAGCGGTTCGGGCAAGGTTGCAGCGCCCCGCCTTCAGACAATGCAGGACATCGCCAATGCACGGGGCATTCCGATATTGCTCTCGACTGTGGACACGCAGGTTTCCCCGGCGCTGGTCTTGGCGGTGATTGCGGTGGAATCTGCAGGTAAGGCAGACGCGGTCAGTTCCGCAGGTGCGACCGGGCTGATGCAATTGATGCCCGCGACTGCTGAACGGTTTGGTGTAACAGACGCTTTGGTCGCAGATGACAATATCGCCGGTGGCGTGCGGTATCTGGATTGGTTGATGGAGGAATTTGACCGTGACCCGATATTGGTTCTGGCTGGTTATAATGCAGGCGAGGGATCAGTACGCAGCCATGACGGTGTCCCACCCTATGCAGAAACCCGTGATTATGTGCCCAAAGTTCTGGCTGCGTTTCAGGTTGCAAAGGGTCTGTGCGCCACGCCGCCTGAACTGATTACTGACGGCTGCGTGTTTGCGCCAATGAAGTAAAGTCACGCCCCAGAGCCTGTCCGGGGCGCGTGTTCTCATACGATTGTTGCCTGGGTTGCGGCGCGCAAGTCATCCTCGGAAACGCCATCAGCGGTTTCGACGATCTTCAGTCCACCTTCGACGACATCCATGACACCCAGATTGGTGATGATGCGATCGACCACTGCTTTTCCTGTCAACGGCAAGGTGCATTCTGAGAGAACTTTGCTGTCGCCATGTTTGTTGGTGTGATCCATCACCACAACAACGCGGCCAACGCCAGCCACCAGATCCATTGCTCCGCCCATGCCTTTGACCAGCTTGCCGGGAATCATCCAATTCGCCAGATCGCCGTTTTCGGCGACTTCCATCGCGCCCAAGATAGCCATTGCGATCTTGCCGCCCCGGATCATGCCAAAGCTTTGCGCAGAATCGAAATACGCGGTCTGCGGCAATTCGGTGATGGTCTGTTTGCCGGCATTGATAAGGTCGGCATCAATCTCGTCATCCGTTGGAAACGGACCCATACCCAGCATACCATTTTCCGATTGCAACGTGACCTCGATACCCTCGGGGATATAGTTGCTGACCAATGTCGGAATGCCGATGCCAAGGTTCACATACCAGCCATCTTGCAGTTCCTGCGCGGCGCGTTCCGCCATTTGATTGCGATCCCAGGCCATTATGCGGTCCTCACTGTACGTTGTTCGATGCGCTTTTCGTGATCACCCTGAATAACGCGATGCACATAGATGCCGGGCAGATGGATCAAATCCGGGTCAAGCGAGCCGACGGGCACGATTTCCTCGACCTCGGCAACACATACCTTACCACACATCGCGGCAGGCGGGTTAAAGTTGCGTGCAGTTTTGCGGAACACCAGATTGCCAGTTTCATCCGCTTTCCAGGCTTTGACGATGGACAGATCGGCAAATATGCCTTTTTCCATAATATACGTCTCGCCGTTGAAATCTTTATGCTCTTTGCCCTCGGCAATGACCGTGCCCACACCGGTTTTGGTGTAGAACCCCGGAATACCACAGCCACCAGCGCGCATTCTCTCGGCCAACGTGCCCTGTGGATTGAATTCCAGTTCAAGCTCGCCGCTCAGATACTGACGCATGAATTCTGCGTTTTCACCAACATACGAGCTTAGCATTTTACGCACTTGTTTGGTCTGCAACAAAATGCCGATGCCAAAATCGTCTACGCCCGCGTTATTTGACGCAAAGGTCAAATCTTTGGTGCCAGCCTCTTTGATCGCCCCAAGCAGCAATTCAGGAATGCCACACAGCCCAAAGCCGCCCGCGGCAATCAACATACCGTCAAACAGCAATCCATCCAGCGCATCCGTGGCGTTGGCATAGACTTTCTTCATGGAAATCCCTCCTGATCCCTGTGGTTGGCATGGTTGTGCCGTGGGGTCAGGAAAGAGTCAATC
>PIVL01001053.1 GCA_003354145.1 Paracoccaceae bacterium | reverse complement strand
ATCCCCCCCGGCACTGTTTGAGGCATCCGCCTCGGGGTTTGATCGAGGCGTCCGCCCCGCATCAGATAGCTCTGTAATGGTCGCAGGTTCGTCCCGCTCAATCATGGCCTCAAATTCGTCCTCGGGAATGTTGGCGGCCCGTATGCCGTCCTTCATTTGCCGTTCGGACAGCCCTGCGTCAGCAGCAGCTTGCTTGCGAGTGCTAGGGCCGGTGCCGACCTTTGCACTCGCGTCATATTGGTTCTTCGCCGGTTCGATCTCTTTCAGCAGTTCACCATAGCGGCGCACCGCGCGACCTTTGATCTGCATAGCGATCTTGCGCAGATCTTCGTCGTCAGCCTGTCGGGCATAAGATGCCAGTGCCGCGGCCTTGTCTTTCCAGTCCTTGCATTCATCAACCGCTTTGCATTCAGACAGCGCGATCTTGGCAGCCTCATAGGTTTGCGGCAGACTGGCGCCGTTCACGGCTATGGGAGACAGGGCATTCATCAGTCGGCCCCTTCATCTTCCAACTGAGCCAGCAGGTCGTCCATTTCGCTGCGCCAAGCGTTCTGCATCATCACTTCAAACATCGGCTCAAAGGTGCGCAAAAAGTCGA
>PIVL01001052.1 GCA_003354145.1 Paracoccaceae bacterium | reverse complement strand
AGTTTGAGTGCGCAGCCAATCTGCTTCTCACGAACATCGTCAATAAAAAGAGAGATAAGCTATATCAGGAGGTGAATCGTCTTAGAGATGAGTACGAGAGGTTCAAGAAGGGTCGAGTAAACTGCTTGCAGATTCTATGGTTGATTTACGACAATTGCAAGTACAAGGTCAGAGGAGAAACGGTTTACAATATCGATACTCTTATGAACCTCAAGCTCGGCACTCGGAATCCTCGCGAATGCACTCCTAATATGCTACGAGAATTTCTGTACGAGTGGGATAAGACCCTAAGCAGGATTACTACCAGCATTCAGGACGATGTGATCTACACGTGCTTTTCAAGGCAAGTTAGTGGAATTGGATTCTTGCACTATGACATCAAGCAGTTTGATAGACTTGCGGAGACAGAAAAGACGTATGAGAAGTTGTATCAGATTTGCAAGTTCAACATTGAGGAATGGGATGCAAAGCAGAACCAACGAGAGATGTTCAACCATGACACTGGTAGAAGCCGAACTGCATCACCAGCAGTTCACACGGAGATTCAGCTCAACGCCATGCCTGCACCGAGAGGTAGATCGACGTCATCACAGAGAAG
>PIVL01001051.1 GCA_003354145.1 Paracoccaceae bacterium | reverse complement strand
TAGCATCAGCACAATCCCCACCACCACCACCATCATCATCATCCTTGTCATCATCATCATCATCCTTGTCATCATCATCATGACCATCATACTCATGGACACCATCAGCATCATGCTCCTCGTCATCATCACAAGGATGTTCCTGGCATGCTTAACAGGCTAGCGACATTGCATTGCCTATCAACACCGACAGCAAATTTCCCCGCAACGACATCGCAGACGCCAAGCTTGGTGAGATGCGCATCTGAACCCGCGAGAAAGACAAACCTACCAGAATCAAAAACACTCACCTCTCGTCCAATTCACTCGCAACACCATGCTTGAACCTCGAAAGCAATCTTCTTTGTTGAGAGGACTTCTCCTAGGCAACTCTGGTTTACACAGGGCTTCTTCGACTTCTCCTACGCAACCCTGCTGTGCAGAGGGCTTCTCCTAGGCAAACCTGGTGTACACAGGGCTTCTCCTAGGCAACCCTGGTGTGCAGAAGGCTTCTCCTAGGCAACCCTGGTGTGCACAGGGCTTCTCCTAGGCAACCCTGGTGTGCACAGGGCTTCTCCTACGCAACCCTGCTGTGCAGAGGGCATCTCCTAGGAAAACC
>PIVL01000163.1 GCA_003354145.1 Paracoccaceae bacterium | reverse complement strand
TTGAGGCGGAAGATTCGCCTAAAACTGCGGGCCACTTTGCTTGTAACCCATTGATACCTATAGAGCCTCAAAACAACGCTGCGGGCCAGATCATCTTTGATTTCATTGGATTTTATGCCGAAGTGGTAGCCCGTACGAGAATCGAACTCGTCTTTCCAGGTTGAAAACCTGGCGTCCTAACCGATAGACGAACGGGCCACTTGGCGTGAGCGGTTCATAAGGCGGATTGGTCATCCCGCGCAAGAGCAAAAATGACGTAATGGTGCAGATTTTTTACAGGCCGCATCAGCAGGCCTAATTGGCCAGTGCCGCATCGTCCAGACGCAGTTGCACGGATTGGCGTCCGTTCCAGGTGTTGATCTCCAAGCGCCCGGCAAAATGGAATCGCGCGCCGCCATGTTCCAACAGACGCGGACCAAGATCGCTGTCGAACGCGCCAAAACAGATGGCATCGATTTTTCCGCCCATGCCGTCGTTCAACGATAGTTTGAGGTGGGTTTCACCCACGCGGCGGGCATGTCCGACCTGCAGATCAGGAAGCGCAAAGCGCGGGGCAGGGGCGCCAGCTCCAAACGGGCCGGCCTGTTCGATCTGGTTGATCAGCTCAACGCTTAGCGCACCGGGCATCAGCGCGCCGTCCAGTTTCATATCCGGCGGGCCGATACGGTCGGCGCCTTGCTTGGCCAATAGCTCGGACAGGCGCGCCATTGCCGGTTCCAGCTGGTCGCGTGCAACGGTCAGCCCGGCGGCCATCTTGTGGCCACCTCCTTTGAGCAGCAAGCCTTCGCCAGTCATGCGCTGGATCGCGGCGCCCAGATCGATGCCCGAAACGGAACGACCCGATCCTTTGCCCTCGCCCCCATCCAGACCAATCACAATGGCAGGCCGGTTGGCCGCCTCCTTAAGCCGCGAGGCAACGATACCGACAACGCCGGGATGCCAGCCTTCGCCCGCCGCCCAGACCAATGGCGCATCCAACCCGCGCTCTTCTGCCTGCTGCATCGCTGCTGCGCGTACGCTCGCTTCGATGTCTCGGCGTTCGGTGTTTAGCAGGTCCAACTGCGTCGCCATCACCTCGGCCTCAACCATCGACGCGGTGGACAGCAACCTCGCGCCCAGATCGGCCTTGCCGATGCGCCCGCCAGCATTGATCCGCGGTCCCAGCATAAACCCCAGATGATAGGTGCCAGGGGCCGCGTCCATACGCGCCACATCAGCCAATGCCACCAGACCAACGCGCTGACGCTGCCCCATTACTTTCAGCCCCTGTCGTACCAGCGCCCGGTTGGCTTCGATCAACGGAGCCACATCGGCCACAGTGGCAAGCGCCACCAGATCCAACATGGCCATCAGATCAGGGCCGGTTTTGGCCCCGGCCTCGCGCAGTTGTCGGCGCGCCTCGACCAGCATCAGAAACACAACGCCAGCGGCGCAGAGATAGTGCAGGTCACCGCTTTCGTCCTGCCTGTTTGGGTTCACCACTGCTAAGGCGTCGGGCAGTGTCTCGGCCCCCAGATGGTGATCAAGCACAATCACATCCGCGCCGACTGCGGCGGCAATCGGTTCAAACGACAAGGTGCCGCAATCCACACATATTATCAGGTCATGCTTGGCTGCCAGTTGCTGCATTGCCGGGACATTCGGACCATAGCCTTCGTCAATCCGGTCCGGCACATATAGTGTGGCCTCTAGTCCCATGTCGCGCAGCCAGACGATCAGCAATGCTGCCGAACTACCACCATCAACATCATAATCAGCAAAGATCGCAATACGTTGACGCTTTTGCACAGCGAGCAAAAATCGCTCGGCGGCGACAGCCATATCCTTCAAACCACGTGGGTCAGGCAGCAAATCCCGCAAACTTGGGCTTAGAAAGATCTCGGCTTCAGCCACAGGCACATTGCGCCGCGCCAGCACCTGACACAGGGCACGCGGCAATCCGGTTCCCTGAGAAATCGCGTCGGTTGCCCGGTCCACTTCAATCGACGGCCCGATCCAGGCCCGCCCGGTCAAAGATTGCTCTACACCCAAATACGCCATTCCATCCCCCAAACAACCAAAGGCCGGACCTTTATGACCCGGCCCTCATATTCTTCTCGTCCTAAATACTCCCGCCGGAGGCTCCGACATCAGCCAAACAGGACCGCCCGCGCAGATTAGTGCGTCGGGTTGCGATACTGCACCCGCCGTACCGACCCGGTCTTGGATCGCATCAACAGCGTCTCGGTTGTCAACCAGCCCGGTTCCCGCTGAATGCCCGGCAACAATGTACCGCCCGTGACGCCAGTGGCGGCAAAGATCACGTCTTGCGTCACCATTTCGTCTCGCGAATAAATCCGGTCCAGATCGGTAATCCCGGCTTTGGCGGCCCGTCCGCGTTCGTCGTCGTTGCGAAAGGTTAACCGTCCATATATCTGTCCGCCCATACATTTCAGCGCAGCCGCCGCAAGCACACCCTCAGGTGCTCCGCCCGAGCCCATGTACATGTCGATACCGGTCGTCTCAGCTTCCGCGCAGTGCATGACGCCCGCAACATCTCCATCGGTGATCAGTCGGATTGCCGCGCCTGTGCTGCGCACCTGAGCAATCATTTCGTCATGACGCGGGCGCTCAAGAATACAAACGGTGATATCCGAAGGCTTGCAGCCTTTTGCGATAGCCAGAGCGTTTACCCGCTCAACCGGGCTCATTTCCAGCGTTACGACATCTGTTTCAAATCCCGGCCCAATCGCCAGTTTATCCATATAGACGTCCGGCGCGTGCAGCATTGATCCGCGTGGCCCCATCGCAATCACGGTCAGCGCATTGGGCATGTCTTTGGCGGTTAATGTTGTACCTTCAAGCGGGTCCAGTGCGATGTCCACGCCAGGGCCGTTGCCTGTGCCAACCTCTTCGCCGATGAACAGCATCGGAGCCTCGTCGCGCTCGCCTTCACCGATGACCACAACTCCGGCAATATCCAGCATGTTCAGCTGTTCGCGCATCGCGTTGACCGCCGCCTGATCAGCAGCTTTTTCATCACCGCGTCCGATCAGATCAGCCGAGGCAATCGCGGCAGCCTCTGAAACGCGGGCCAGACCCAGCGACAGCATTCGGTCGTGAAATTCAACAGATGTGGGCATGAAAAGCTCCTTGGGGTGAAGATTTTAGGTATCAGTGTTAAACGTGTTCGATGCGCAAAGCGACAGGGGCCGAGGCCATAACATCCGTTTGCTGCATCGCAATCAATGCGACGTCCAGCGCTTCGCGTGTGGTTTTATGGGTGACAATCAGAACCGGGGCGGTGGATTCTGAATGGCCGTATTGGCGCATCCGGTCGATGGAAATGCCGGAATCACCCAAAACTGTACTGATCTTTGCCAACGCTCCGGGTTTATCAACCAGCGCCATGCGTAGATAATAAGGTGCGGGCAGGCCGCTGCGGGCAGGGGGGACGTTGGCCAATCCATCGGCGGGCTGACCAAAGGTCGCAAGGCGCGTCCCGCGGGCCAGGTCACAGATGTCACCCATCACCGCACTCGCCGTTGGTCCTTCACCAGCACCCGGGCCACGCATGACGATCTGCTCGACCGCATCGCCTTCGACCACCACCATATTGGTGCCGCCCTCAAGCTGTCCAAGTGGCGAACTTGCTGGCACCAAACAAGGCATCATGCGCTGCTCCAACCCGCGACCCGTGCGTTGCGCGACACCCAGCAACTTAATGCGAAAGCCCATGTCTGCAGCTTGGTGAATGTCTTCGATTGTTACCCGTTCGATGCCTTCAAGTTCGATTCCGGCGAAATCGGGACGCGTGCCAAAGGCAATAGCCGACAGAATGGCAAGCTTGTGACCGGCGTCGATACCGCCCACATCCAGTGTCGGATCAGCCTCAAGATATCCAAGATCAGCGGCTTCCTGAAACACGGTGTCGTAAGGCAGTTCAGCATTTTCCATGCGGGTAAGGATATAGTTGCAAGTGCCGTTCATCACCCCCATGACGCGGGTGATGTCGTTGCCAGCCAGACCCTCGCGCAGGGCTTTAATGATTGGAATACCGCCAGCGACGGCAGCCTCAAAGCTGATCACCCGGCCTGCGGCTTCGGCCTGTTCGGCCAATGTCTGCCCGTGTAGCGCCAGCATAGCTTTGTTCGCGGTCACGACATCTTTGCCAGCGGCTAGTGCTGCCTCTGTTGCGTCCTTGGCAGGGCCATCGGCTCCACCCATCAGTTCAACAAAAATGTCTACATCATCGCGGCTTGCCAGTGCGACGGGATCGCTCTCCCAGGCGTAGCTGCTCAGATTGACACCTCGATCTTTGTTGGCATCTCGTGCGCTTACGGCAGTAATCTCAATTCGGCGTCCGGTCCGGGTGGCCAGCATCGCTGCCTGTTTACGCACGATTTTCACAACGCCAACACCGACTGTTCCCAGTCCTGCAATTCCCAGCCGCAAAGGAGCACCCATGGTCAAAATTCCTGTTCTTTGCCTAGATTCAGTCTCTTGGCGTGCCTTAGCGGGTTCGGCGCGGCGGTGCAACGCGCCAGTCAGATTATCGGGTGATTCCGTCGGACATGCGCGTCTGCGCGGCATCATCGACGACAGATGTATTCAACCGCTTTGCTTTGCGTTTCAGATTGTTCTGACGGGCTGTCATTTCTTGTGTGATTTTTTCGGAATCGTCTTGAGGCAGGATTTTGGTGGTCACTGATAGATCAAGTGCTCTCAGTTCGGGGTAATCCGCCCTGCGAACCCAGTTGGGAACCGCCTCGTCCAATTCTGGTATTTGTGTACAAGCGCCCAGCCAAAAGCTCGCTACAGCTGCAATCACCGTAATGGGGATTCTTGTGCTTTTGTGATGCTTTGAGATCATGGGTCTTTCTGTCATAATTCTGGCCCGCCTGTCACGCCAATTTAGCAGCCCCCGGACACAGAGGGGTTTTATCTGAACAAACGTTCAGATAGCATCACCGCTATGGCACGCACCACGGGATCCCATTCGGACATTACAGGCCCGCGCATTCGCGAAACCGCATCGCGACTGTTTGCGCGTCACGGATTTGCCGCTGTTTCGATGCGCCGGATCGCAGGAGAGGTTGGGGTGCAGGCCGGGGCGCTGTATAATTACATGCCGGACAAGCAAAGCCTGCTGTTTGGCCTGATGCAGGGCCACATGCAGGAATTGTTGCAAGCCCGGGCTAAACGCGACGTACCAGAGACTGTGATTGCACAGCTTGAGGATTTTGTCCGCTTTCACATCCGGTTTCATCTTGAGAAACCGGATGCCGTGTTCATTTCCTATATGGAGCTGCGCAATCTGACGCCTGAGAATTTTGCCGTTATCGAAGGTCTGCGCCGATCCTATGAAGATTCGCTTGAAACCATTCTGCGCAATGGTGCGACAAGCGGTGAGCTGAAAGTGCCCGACACCAAGATCGCTACTTTGGCGGTGATCGCCATGCTGAATGGCGTCAATACCTGGTATCGGGACGATGGTCGTCTGACCTTGGATGAGATCGAAGCGATCTATTGGGACATGGTGCGCAAAGCTGTTCTGCCTAATGGGTCGGCTTGATAAACGTCCCGTTGTGCAGATCGCGCATTGCCTGTTTCAGTTCTGCCTGCGTGTTCATCACGATGGGGCCATGCCAGGCAACGGGTTCATCAATCGGTGCGCCGGATATCAGCAAAAAGCGCACGCCACCGGGGCCGGCCTGAACGGTGATTTCGTCTCCGGTTCCAAAGCGTACCAATGTCCGATCACCGCTGAGGTCGCGGATGTTAAGTTCTTCGCCGGCCACTTCTTTTTCCAGCAGGATACCTGAGGGGGCGGACGCATCAGCAAAAGCGGCGCTGCCTTCGAAGATATAGGCAAAGGCGCGGCGATAAGTGTCGATCTGAAATGTTTTTTTGACACCTGCGGGGATATGAACATCAAGATACTGAGGATCAGCTGCGACTCCATCCACCGGGCCGGTCTTGCCCCAGAACGAGCCTACAATGATTTTGACGCTGGTACCGTCGTCGTCGATGATTTCGGGTATCTCTTTGGCCTGAACATCCTGATAGCGTGGCGCGGTCATTTTCTGCGCGGCAGGCAGATTGCCCCAAAGCTGAAATCCATGCATTTGACCCGTGTGGTTTCCATGCGGCATTTCCTGGTGCATGATACCGGATCCGGCAGTCATCCATTGCACATCACCAGCGCCAAGCGTGCCGGTATTACCTAGTGAGTCTCCATGTTCGACGCTGCCGGAAAGCACATAGGTGATTGTTTCGATGCCCCGGTGTGGATGCCAGGGGAATCCTTTGATGAAATCCTCTGGAACCTCGTTGCGAAAATCATCGAATAACAGAAAAGGGTCAAGTTCGGATGGGTCTTGAAAGCCAAACGCACGATGCAACTTGACGCCGGCACCCTCCAGTGTCGGGATGGATTTGCGGGTTTCAAGAGTGGGTCTGAGGGACATTGAGGCCTCCTTTTAACAGCTTGTGACTGAAATAGGTTGTGCAATCGCGCTACGCAATGAGGGGCGGCGAACGGGTTGCGTGCGTGAGCGCACAGAGGGGGCAGATGAGGGTCGGATCGCCATTGGCGATCCGACAGACGTGGGGGCGTTGCCCCCACACCCCCAGGATATTTACCACCAATATGAAGTTAAGGGGCTTTTTGCCACCAATCGGCGGGTTTACTGCGTTTGCCGCGATTGCGATCCAGCCACAGGGCGAATTTACGCAGGGGTGAAAGGGCAAGTTTAAGCCAGAGTCGGTGGCGCGCTTGCGTGAAGTCGCGATTGAAAGGGCATACACGCATACAAATCGCACAATCGGTGCGGGTTTTGGCCCAGAAGCCGAAACATTTTTCCGCATCCGACGTCCATTTGCGCACACCTTTTATGGCGCTTCTATTGGTTCCACCAGTTTCAGGAAACCCAAAAGGTAACGCCTTGGGCGGGCAAGCGTCGGCGCATTTGCTGCAGATGTCACAGAAGGCACTCACGCGACGTGGGCGCGGCGCATCGTGGGTCAGCGGCAAGTTGGTGAAAATCTTGGAGAACCGAAGCCGCGGGCCAAATTCGGGAGTTATGACCAGCTGGTTACGGGCGTATTCGCCCAAGCCCGCCTTGATGGCAAAGGGAATTACCAAACCTGTGTCGTTCATTGAGGCAACGGCCTCATAGCCAAGATTGCGGATATAGGCGGCGAGTTGCATCACCACTGAAGCTTCGTGGCTGTATTCGCGACCAGTTGCCGCGCCGGCCAGTGCTGATGGGTAGGTGGCAACCAGATCGGCATCCATTTCATGACCCAACACAATCACATGCGGCAGGCCATCGGGCAGGCCAAGATCGGTTTTTGACATGTCGCGCGTGTCGACGCGCGACGCATAAAGCCAACGTTCATCCAGATCGGTGATGCCGCAAAGATCAGCGCCAAAGAACTTTGAAATGCGTTTGATTTCCTGCGCCATTGCGTCCGGATCGTCGATTTCGACCTGCACGGGGGCAACCGGGGTGTCATAGCTTATCGGAGCCTGAAACCCTTCGCGACGGCCCTGATCTGCGTGCCGGTTGGTCATCACATCCGAAATTAACCAGGATGCATTGCGAAGGGCGAAATCGCGTTGGGTAAAGCCATCACCGCGCCGGGGTGTGGCGTCCATTCCATAAGACGCAAAAAAGCTATCGGTATGTTTTGAACGTACTTTATCATCCCAAATGGCGCGGGAAAATACGTCGTTGCGCTGGCTAAAGCGTTCAAAGTCTTCAGTGGTTTCAATCCCAGCCAGCGGGTCATCGGAGTGGCTGTGGCCTGGTCGATTAGATGGATAGCCCATGGCGCGACGCTATCGCGCGATGTCGCAGCAGGCAATCGCTAAGGTCGTATATGTAGGCGACCAGCGTGCGTTGCTAGATCAACAAGGGACAAACGAGCAATTGGGGGGCATGGATATGCAAGTTGGATTTATTGGTCTGGGAAATGTAGGCGGCAAATTATCTGGGAGTTTGCTGCGCAATGATGTGGCGTTGACAGTGCTGGATCTGAACCCGGAACTGGTAGCTGGGAAGGTGACCGAAGGTGCGACAGCAGCGAGCGATGCGGCAACTTTGATGCGCGACTGTGATGTGGTCATCACCTGTCTGCCAAATCCGGCAGCGTCAGATGCGGTGATGCAGCAGATGCTGCCGGAAATCCGTGATGGGAAAATTTGGATGGAAATGTCGACGACCGATGCGGACGAAGTTCGCAGGTTGGGCGGATTGGTTGCAGCGCGCGGCGGGGCGGCGGTGGATTGCCCGGTTTCGGGGGGATGCCATCGCGCCGATACTGGTAACATCAGTATTTTCGCGGGATGCGATCGGGCGGTGTTTGAACGTATTCTGCCGCTGCTATGCATTATGGGCAGGCGCATTTTGCACACCGGGGAACTGGGCAGCGCCAGCGTTCTGAAGGTCATCACCAATTATCTGGCAACGGCCAATCTGGTCAGCTGTGCCGAGGCGCTGACGGTGGCCAAGGGGGCTGGCATGGATCTCAACGTGACCTATGAGGCGATTAAAATGTCGTCAGGCACGTCTTTTGTGCATGAAACCGAAAGTCAGGTGATCTTGAATGGAAGCCGTGATATTTCGTTCACTATGGATCTGGTGGCAAAAGATATTGGCCTGTTCCAGGATGTCGCCGATCGCGCCAATGTCGCGCTGGATCTGAACCCTTTGCTGATCGACATATTTGCGGACGGCATCGCGCGTTATGGCCCGCGTGAATTATCGCCCAACATCATCCGCAGGCTTGAGGATTCAACAGGGCTCGACGTTCAGGCCTCGGGTTTTCCGGCGGAAATGACTGACGACGAGCCGGAAGTGGCAGGAAGAGAAGTCAATGTTGCCCTTCGTTCACCGCTTTAGACTGTTCCCCTGACCGATTTCAGGGTAAGTCCGCCAACGCACCAGTCTGGTGTGTGGATGTCGGGGATGAAACATGGAAGATGAAGTCTTGGCGGTAGTATCTGTTTCGCAGATACGTCGGTGGATCGGTGTTGGCATTCTTGCGTTTGTTGGCATCATGGCGATTTACATTGCTGTTTCAACATCGCCGGAATTCATAGCTCAGTTATTTCTGATTGTTGTGGGCATTTTGGCCCTATGGATGGCGGACAAGATGCGTCGCGCGACTGGTTTGTGGATCGAACTGACTTCAACTGAAATTCGTGACAGCAGCGGGCAGTTGATCATCAAAGTGGATGACATAGTATCCGTGGATTCTGGGTTTCTGGCGTTTAAACCATCGAACGGGTTTCTGGTGCGATCCAAGATCAGTCAGCCGCGTGTCTGGCAGACCGGGCTATGGTGGCGCGTTGGTAAAAGCATCGGCATTGGTGGCGTTACGCCGGGGTCTCAGGCCAAGGCGATGTCACAGATAATCCTGATGATGCTGGCAACCCGAAATTAGGGTTCCCAAGTTGTTGCCTGAGTCGTAAATCGCGGTGCGGTGAATACGAAATTGTCCAGCGACAGGGTCCCAAGACCCACATTGGTGAAAGTCGGGGTAAACGAATTTGTGGTTTCCACCAGAATGACCTCATCAGCGTTAGCCATTTTCGGTAATTTATCTGTCAGCAGCAATACGTCACCCGATGTCAATGGATCGATGCTGCCGCGTGTTTGCGACCATTTCTTATAGAACCGGTTGTCATCTTTATCCCAGCGAACCACTGTTAGCCGTAATGTGGTTGAAGATGTGGTGCGGGTCAGCAGACGATGTAGTTTGTACATGCTGTCCAGATAGTCGTCGTTGATGTTATCGGTTTCGCGCGAAACCAGGTCACCGATTGTATAGGCCGCCTTAAGATTGATTGCACTTTGGCGATAGCCGT
This sequence comes from Paracoccaceae bacterium, assembly GCA_003354145.1. Classification (GTDB taxonomy): domain Bacteria; phylum Pseudomonadota; class Alphaproteobacteria; order Rhodobacterales; family Rhodobacteraceae; genus NORP181. Next base: position 345 of record PIVL01000163.1, on the reverse strand, counting down.
CAAAAAAAACGTAGCACGCCGCTAGCGCCCAGAACAACATTGGTACAGCCATTACAAATTCGACGGTAACACTGGCGTCGGAGTCGTCCCAAAATGCCCGTACACGAGATTTTATTTCTGAACATAAACTCATCACTGCGGTTCCTGTACAAAGGCCGTTATAGAAACAAGGCTGTATTGCTTTTCGCCATCAGGGTCGCTGGCTAGATTTTTGCCAAGACCAAGGGCGACATCCGGAAATATCGGGTCGTTTCTGGCACAAGCTCTAAGGACCATCAGTTCGTTATCTTGACCATCATCGAAATTGCGTACCGCGGAAACTATTAGTTTTTTATCTGTACAATC
>PIVL01000476.1 GCA_003354145.1 Paracoccaceae bacterium | reverse complement strand
AGCGCGGCGGGATTGATACTGGCCACTGCAACTGCTCTGGTCATGGCATTGAACACGTTTGAGATCTTACCACAGGAAAACGGCACACCGGCCTTCCCGCAAGACGTCAGCGGGGCAATGGGATATCCGGTGGCTGAGATCCCAACCTTGGCGGAAACCCCGGTATCACAGCTGAGGGAACTGACCTTCCCTTATGCTGGTGATCCGACGGACGTGTTCACATTGCAGACTGACGGTGGCGAAGGCTATGTCGATCAGGGCACAGGAACATTGCTGGCTTGGCAGGATGCAGGCCCGTGGCAAAGTCTGAACGAAATCATCTACATGCTGCATACCGGACAGGGGGCCTGGGTCCTTGGCCTGATAATGGGGCTGATGGTGTTGGGCGTGCCGGTTCTGGTTGTCACTGGCGTGATCCTTTGGTGGACCGCCCACCGCTCACGGCCACGCATGCCCAAAGGCGTTGGCGCGGCGCGGGCCGACACGGTGATCCTTGTAGGGTCCGAAGGCGGCAGTACCTGGGGGTTTGCCGCGACACTGCAAAAGGCACTGATGGCGGCAGGTCATTCGGTGCATTCCGGGCCCATGTCACGGTTCGATCCGTCCAAATACAAACAGGCCAAACAGATCATTGTGCTGGCGGCCACCTATGGCGACGGGGTGGCACCGTCTTCGGCATCAGGTTTTCTGGAAAAGCTGAATGGCCTGAAAACCCCGCTAAAAGCAAAACTTGCCATTCTCGGCTTTGGAGATCGCCAGTTTCCGGCCTTTTGCGGCTTTGCCACAGATTTGGTTTCCAAGGCCAAAAGCAAAGGCTGGCAACAGCTAATCCCGCTGGACACAGTCGACCGGCAATCGCCACAGGATTTTGCCCGCTGGGGCCGGACCCTTGGTGCAGTCCTTGGCCACGATCTGGATCTGGTGCATGACCCGCTCAGGCCGCGCAGCCACCATCTGACCCTGATCTCGCGCCGCGATTATGGGCAAGAGGTTCAGGCCCCCACCGTCATTTTGCGCTTTGCCTTGCCGCAATCCAGTGTTCTGGAGCGCCTGTCGGGGCGTGGCTGGAAGCGATTTGAGGCCGGAGACCTGCTAGGAATTCTGCCGGAAGGGTCAGATGTGGTGCGGCTGTATTCCTTGGCCAGCAGCAGCCGCGACGGCTGGGTCGAGATATGCGTCAGAAAGCATCCCAATGGGCTGTGTTCAGGGCAATTGATGGCGTTGGAAATCGGGGGGCGTGTCGAAGGTTTCGTGCGCCCGAACCCCGATTTTCGCCCGGCAAAGGGGCGCAAACCAGTGATCTTGATCGGGGCAGGCACCGGCATTGGCCCACTGGCGGGCTTTGCGCGCGCCAATACCGGGCAGCGCCCGATGCATCTGTATTTCGGGATTCGCCACGCACAGTCCGACTTTCTCTACGACGAGGAAATGATGAAATGGCAGTCCGCAAACCAGTTGAGCGCAGTCAATCTGGCCTGTTCCCGCGAGCAGGAGCGCACCTACGTGCAGGACTTATTGCGCCGCGACGCAGCGGGGATCACGGCCCTGATCAAGGATGGTGCACAGGTTCTTGTCTGTGGCGGACGCGACATGGCCGCGGGCGTGGCCAAATCACTGGACGACATTCTGCTGCCACATGGGCTGGAGCCAGCATTTCTGAAGGTAGAAGGAAGGTATGTCGAAGATGTCTATTGACCTGACCCGTATCAAACTGGGTGGTCCGGTAATGGGAACCCACTGGGGCGCCGATCTTGGTGTTCCCAAGGGAACTGACATCGCAGGGCTGGAGGCCGCGCTTGCCGGTGCCGTGGCTCAGGTGGACGTCCAAATGTCCACTTGGAAACTCGATAGCGACCTGATGCACCTGAACGCGGCGCCCGTTGAACACTGGATGGATGTCCCGGCCGAATTGATGGAAGTGCTGAAACGAGGGTTGGACATCGGACAAGTGTCTGGCGGGGCTTTTGACATTGGATTGGGGGATCTGGCGAAAGCATGGGGGTTCAACGCCGCTGACCCGGATGTGGATGCCATCCGCGCCAATCTGGGCCGCAACCGCCAACCCGCCCATGTCACTCTGGAGCTTGATGTAGAGGGGCTTCGCGCCCGCAAGCATGCACGGATGACGATTGATCTGTCAGGTATAGCCAAAGGCTATGCTGTAGATCGGATGATGCAGGTCTGCGAAGAAAATGAAATCCCGTCGGCATTGGTGGGCCTTGATGGGGAATTGCGCAGCAAAGGCAGGCAATTGGGTGGCGCGCCCTGGACCGTAGCCATTGAAAAACCCGACTATGACAACCGTCTGCCGCTGTCCATTCTTGAACTTCAGGACGCCGCAATAGCGACATCAGGCGATTACCGGCACTGGGTAGAGGTGGGCAGCGCCCGCCTGTCCCACACTATGGATCGGCAACGCGGCGGCCCTGTTGAGCCAGGGGTTGCCGCAGTAACCATTCTTGCCAATGAATGC
>PIVL01001050.1 GCA_003354145.1 Paracoccaceae bacterium | reverse complement strand
TCGTCGCGTAAATCAGCCAATGATGCCACGGTTTTCACCCACCTGCCCACGATGCAGCAGCAAGTGATCCAGGATCACACAGGCCATCATTGCCTCGCCCACAGGGACTGCGCGGATGCCAACGCAGGGGTCATGGCGGCCCTTGGTGATGATTTCGGTGTCTTCGCCTGACTTTGTAATGGTCTTGCGCGTGGTCAGAATGGACGACGTGGGCTTGACTGCAAAACGCACCACAACATCCTGACCCGTACTGATACCGCCAAGGATACCCCCGGCATGGTTTGAGCTAAACTCCGGCCCTTCCGGCCCCATGCGTATCTCATCGGCGTTCTGCTCTCCTGTCAGCATCGCGACTGACATGCCCTCACCGATCTCAACGGCCTTTACGGCGTTGATCGACATCATCGCAGCGGCCAAATCAGTGTCTAACTTGCCGTAAACCGGTGCTCCAAGACCCGCAGGCACGCCACGCGCCACCACCTCGACGATGGCACCAACAGAGCTGCCGGACTTGCGCAGCCCGTCGAGATATGTCGCCCATTCATCCGCTGCTACTGCATCCGGAACCCAAAACGGGTTTTGTTCAATCTCCCCTAAATC
>PIVL01000162.1 GCA_003354145.1 Paracoccaceae bacterium | reverse complement strand
GACGGATTTGCCCAGCTTCTAAGCGCGATTGTCAGCCAGCAGGTCAGCGTTGCATCGGCCAACGCGATCTGGGGGCGAATGAAAGAGGCCCGCCTGACCGGTCCGCGCAAGATCATGGCGGCCAGCGACGACGAATTGCGCGCTGTTGGGCTAAGTCGTCAAAAAATTCGCTATGCCAATGCGTTGGCCGAGGCGCGTATCAATTACAGAATTCTGCGCGAGGCCTCGACGGTCGAAGTGATTGCCACGTTGGTTGAGGTGCCGGGCATTGGTGCCTGGACCGCAGAGGTCTACGCCATGTTTTCGCTGGGGCGTGCAGATGTGTTTGCTCCGGGTGACTTGGCGTTGCAGGAATCAGCAAGAGTGTTGTTCGAATTGCCAGAGCGACCGAAGGAAAAACAGTTTCGCCAGATGGCCGAAGATTGGGCACCATGGAGATCAGTTGCGGCGCGCCTGTTATGGGCCTATTACCGCGTGGCCAAAAACCGGGAAGGGATCAGATGACCAGAGTGTTGAATGCGGGGCGTAAAGCGTCCAAATCGGGGGACGTCAACTCGATTGTGGTGTTTCTGCATGGCTATGGTGCCAATGGCGCGGACCTGCTGGGACTGGCCAATCCACTTGGCGAATATTTACCCGATACCTTGTTCGTTGCCCCCGATGCGCCCGAAGATTGCGTCGGCGCGCCTATGGGGTTTCAGTGGTTTCCGATCCCGTGGATTGACAATTCATCCGAAGAAGAGGCCGAACGCGGCATGCAATCCGCTGTTGACGATCTGAATGCCTTTCTTGATGCGTTGATGGTCGACGAGGACGTGTTGCCCGAACAGGTGGTCCTGTTTGGCTTTTCACAAGGCTCGATGATGGCATTGCATGTGGCCCCTCGGCGCGATGATTCCGTGGCCGGAATCGTCGCCTTCTCGGGGCGGTTGCTCGCGCCGGAATTGCTTGTTGATGAAGTAGTGGTACGTCCTCCGATCCTTTTGGTGCACGGAGATGCGGATGATATGGTGCCGCCGCAATCGCTTCCCGAGGCGGCTGAAGCATTGCAAGCGGCGGCGTTCACTGATGTTTATGCTCATATTATGAAGGGTACGGGGCATGGGATTGCGGAGGACGGGTTGAGCGTGGCTTTGGCGTTTATGCGCGACAAGCTGGGTTTGTAACATGGCCGTCACCATACGCGCGATGCAGGCGTGTGATATTCCTCAAGCCTGCGAATTGCTGAATGTGATCATCCGGATCGGAGGCACAACCGCTGAAGAAGTTGAATTGAGTGAAACCGTATTTGCGCAGTATTATCTGACCGCCGATAACAAGATCTGTTGCCATGTGGCGCTGGATGATGCGGGCCGTGTTGCCGGGTTCCAATGGCTGGGGACCGAGCCGCAACTGGATGCCAAATGTTCCGATATTGCAACATTTGCTCGCACTATTTCCCCTGTACGTGGCACAGGTCGGGCGCTGTTTCGAGCAACATCCACTTTTGCGCGCGCGCGTGGGTTTGACCAGATAAACGCCACAATTCGCGCCGATAACGTTCCTGGGCTTGGCTATTATTCCAAGATGGGCTTTGTTGATTATTCCGTTGCACAATCTGTGCCACTGCGTGATGGAACACCCGTTGACCGGATATCCAAACGATACAATCTGATCTGATTTTACTTTAACAAGAAAGACCAAGATGCTGATAGTAACCGGAAATATAGAACTGAACCCCGAAAATATTGATGCCGGCCGCGAGGCAATAAAGGCAATGGTGGCGGACACCGTAGTCGAAGATGGCTGCCAGACTTATGAGTTTTCTCAGGTGGTTGGTACGGACGCTACGTTTCGGGTTTATGAAGAATGGGACGATGCTGCAGCGCTGGCTGCGCATGCAAAGGCGCCGCACATGGCGGTGTTCAGGGCCGCTTTGGCCGAGGTCGGTGTGGTTTCGCGCGCGCTTTGGACGATTGAGGCCGGGACGAAATCACCTCTGGGTTAAGAGTTGCCCAGGTTCCAGGGGCCAACCCGTCCAGCGTGATATCGCCTATTTGATATCGGATCAGGCGCAGAGTCGGGTGGCCAATGGCGGCCGTCATGCGGCGCACCTGACGATTGCGACCTTCGGTGATGGTCAGGCTGATCCAGCAATCTGGCACCGATTTGCGCACCCGAATGGGCGGATTGCGTGGCCATAATCCGTCTGGCTCGTCCAGGCGGCGCACTTTGGCGGGTCGGGTTTTGCCGTCCTTTAGCGTGACTCCGTTGCGCAAACTGGCCAATGCATCATCGTCCGGAATGCCTTCGATTTGCACCCAATAGGTCTTGGGTTGTCTGGAACGCGGATCCGCGATGCGAGCCTGCAATCGCCCGTCGTCCGTGAGCAGCATCAACCCCTCGCTGTCCCGATCAAGCCGACCAGCGGCATAGACGCCGGGCAAAGTGATAAAGTCTGACAGGGTCCGCCGTTTGGTAGGCGTGTCCGAATTGTCAGTAAACTGCGACAACACGTCGAATGGTTTGTTGAATCTGATCAGCTGTGTCATGGGATTGTCGTACTCTGAGCTTATGTGGGTCGGCAAGGGGGCGTCGAGATATTGTGGAAAATCAACACTTGTCAGCATCAAACCACGATATATAGTCAGTCTTATATCGGGGCGGGCTCCCCGCCTTGATGCTGGTTGAGCAGCAAGCAGGGTGAGGATGGAGTCAGAATGAACAAAGAATTCAGAACGGAATTTGTGCGCGATCCGGCGGTGCTGAAACACCACCCGGCACTGGTTCTGAATGCCGACTACCGTCCGCTGTCTTATTATCCGTTATCCTTGTGGACCTGGCAGGACGCGATCAAGGCGGCGTGGCTGGACCGCGTCGATATCGTCGCTGAATATGACGAGGTCGTGCACAGCCCCAGCACCGAAATTCGTATCCCTTCTGTGGTGGTGCTGAAGGATTACGTAAAGCCGCAAAAACGCGTGGCATTTACCCGGTTCAACCTGTTTCTGCGCGATGAATTCTGTTGCCAGTATTGCGGCGCACGGGGGGATTTGACCTTTGATCATGTAGTGCCACGTGCGGCAGGGGGTGTGACCAGCTGGCAGAATGTGGTTGCGGCCTGCAGCCCATGCAATCTGCGCAAAGGGGCTAAATCACTGCATCGGGTTGGCATGTCGTTGCGCAAACCACCACGCCAGCCGGCGGCTGAGGAATTGCGTAATATGGGGCGGAAATTTCCACCCAACCATTTGCATGATAGCTGGATGGATTTTCTTTATTGGGATGCTGAGTTGGATGCATAAGCAATGCCACTGCGTGGCACTTGGGGCGCTGCCCCAAACCCCGAAGTATTTGAAACGAGAAGAATTAGGGCGCCGCGCGCTGAACCATGCCAAACAGATCGCGTGGATCATCCGGGTCGGCCAATAGGTCCAGATTGTAAAACAGGCCAGTTTCAGTCAGTTGATCACGCAGGTATCTGAGCGCGCTGAAATCTTCGATGGCAAAACCGACACTGTCAAACAGGGTGATTTGCTGGCTTGAGGTACGCCCAGGCGCAGCCCCGGTGATAACCTGCCAAAGTTCGGTGATCTTGTGATCCGGGGCAAGCTGCTGGATTTCTCCTTCGACACGGGTCTGGGGCGGGAATTCCACAAAAATGTCCGAGCGGTGCAGGATCGCCGGGGCCAGTTCGGTTTTTCCCGGGCAATCGCCTCCAATCGCGTTGATATGCACGCCCGCGCCAACCATGTTGTCCGTCAGGATTGTTGCATATTGTTTGTCGGCCGTGCAGGTGGTCAGGATTTGTGCACCCTGAATTGCTTCTTCAGGCGTGGCGCAGGGGATCACGTTCAACCCGTGACCTGCAAGGTTCCTGGCGCATTTAGCGGTGGCCTGCGCGTCGATGTCATAAAGGCGGACCGTGTTCACATCACAAATGGCTTTCATTGCCAGTGACTGGAATTCCGATTGCGCGCCATTGCCGATCATTGCCATTGTATCAGCACCTTTGGGTGCGAGATGCCGGGCAACCATTGCCGAAGTGGCCGCTGTTCGTAGCGCCGTTAGAATGGTCATTTCGCTTAGCAGCACCGGATACCCAGTAGCCACATCTGCCAACAGGCCAAAGGCGGTGACCGTCTGCAGGCCCTCAGCCGTATTGCTGGGGTGGCCGTTGACATATTTAAAGCCGTAAACCTCACCATCGGAGGTTGGCATCAACTCGATCACTCCTTCGGCAGAATGGCTGGCTACGCGTGGAGATTTGTCAAACAGCTCCCAGCGTTTGAAATCAGCCTCGATATAGTCGGCCAGGCCGCGCAGCATTGGTTCCAGCCCGATGTGGTGAATCAGCTGCATCATGTGATCGACGGATACAAACGGCACCAGCGCTTTGTAAGACGGGGTCATCGGCTTTTCCTTATACATAGGCGCGGGTGGGGCGGTCGAATACGCGCCGACCAAAGGCAGAGGCAGCCAGATCGACCATCACTTGTGCCGTGCGACCGCGCTCATCCAGAAACGGGTTTAATTCGACCAGATCAAGCGAGGTCATGAGGCCACTGTCATGTAGTATTTCCATGACCAGATGCGCCTCGCGCAATGTGGTGCCGCCAGGGACAGTGGTGCCCACTGCAGGAGCAAAGGACGGGTCCAGGAAATCGACGTCCAGCGAGACATGCAGGAGGCCATTTGCCTTGGCCACGCGTTCCAGAAACGTCGCCAGGGGGCGGGCAATGCCGCTCTCGTCAATTTCGCGCATGTCGTGGCGGTGGATATTTGTTTGTTCCAGCGCCGCGCGCTCTGCGGCATCAACCGAGCGCAGGCCAATGATGCAGATGTTCTCTTGTGGGACCGGGTTGCTGATGTTTGGAAATCCACCAAACCCCTCGCGCCCGGTGACATAACCCAATGGCGTGCCATGCAGGTTGCCCGACCCGGTGGTCTGCGGAGTGTGAAAATCGCTGTGGGCATCCAGCCAAAGCACAAACAGCGGACGGTTTTTCGCAGCCGCGTAGTTGGCTACCCCGGCGACAGATCCCAGAGACAGGCTGTGATCGCCTCCCAGAAAGATTGGAATGCCGCGCGCCATGGCATCTTCGGCAACGCGGATCAGGCGGTGGGTCCAGCCAATAGTCTGGTTCAACGCGTGTAATGCGCCGACGTCAGCGAGATTGTCCAAAGTGTGTGAGGCTGGCGTCAGATTGCCCATATCCTCGACAGGGTAGTTCAGATCGTCAAGCGCCTCAGCCAGACCGGCCGTACGGTACGCGTCCGGGCCCATCAAACAGCCAGTGCGGCGTTTGCCACTGTCGACGGGGGCACCGATCAGGATACAGGATTTGGGTTTCATATTGGCCTCATTTGGATGTGCTGAGGACAATATGGTCCGATATGCGTTGATGTTTAGGCTAAAATCTGAGCATTATGGGCGTATATTGATCAAAGTGGTAACATTCTATGGACAAAACGGACGAACGCCTGATTGCGGCCCTGCGCCACGACGCTCGGGCATCGCTGTCTGATCTGGCAATTTTGTTAAACCTGTCGCGCGCGACGGTGCGGGCCCGAATCGAGCGGATGAAACAGCGCGGCGATGTATTGGGGTTCACGGTGGTGATGAAACAGGACACGCTACGAGATCCGGTGCGCGGGTTGATGATGATCGGTATTGAAGGGCGCGGAACGGAACGGATTATTCGACAGCTTCAGGGATTGGCCGAAGTGCGCGCGGTGCACTCAACCAACGGGCGCTGGGATGTGATTGTTGAGCTGGGAACCGAGACGCTGGAATTGCTGGATGCGGCATTGGCAAAAATCCGCAGGTTTGATGGGGTATCGACCAGTGAAACCAGTTTGCTGTTAGCGACGCGAAAGGCAGTTTAAAGCATATTGGTCGAACGATTTTTTGTCTCGTCAACGAAGCGAGCTGACACTATGGCAAAATTCGAGTGAGGGTGTGAATGAAAAGTTACGTGAGCGCGATTTGTACAGCTGCAGCATTGATGGCGACTTCGGTCAACGCTGACGATTATGGACTTAAGGATGCGAAGGGCTGGTTAGATGAATGCGTGTCACTGGCCTCGACAAGCACGCCAATGGCAGGTGTGATGGAGTTTGACTGTCTGAGTTCAGCCTTCAGATACTGCAAAGTGGGTCGTAGCAATGAGTATCATGAAACGTGCCAGAATGATCTGGCAGAGCAGTTGAAAATGGATGTCAGTCAGATCAGTCCATTTTTAGAACCTGCAGAGTCAATGTCAGAATTTCAAAAAACGAGATATGGGAAACGCGCCAATCGGATTGCCGACGAAACAGTCGAAGATTGCCCAGACAACGAACTTGAAAAATCCGAGTGTTTGTTGGTTCAGGTCGGTCTTAAGTGGCTGGAAACACTATCACTTGCTCGTGCGATCGAATTGAATTTTCATGAAATCGTCAAATCTGACGGAGCGGATAACTAAGCTACACACGCCGAGCCGCTGCCACCCAAACCAACATCAAGCCAAACGACGCAATCGCGTTCCAGCTGGCCATGGACAGGGTGAACATCTCCCATGGGACATCGTCACAGCGTACCAGTGGGGCTGACATTATCTGGGCCATCAGGTCTTCGGCGCTGAGGTTGCCTATGGGACCGGATGTGCAGGTGGTGGGACCTTCCCACCAGCCGCGCTCGACCCCGGTGTGATAAAGCCCGATGCCAGATGTGGTCAGGGCTGCCAAAGCTCCAAGTAGGGGCAGGGTGCGACCTGGGACCCACAGGGCAATGGCTCCGATGACAATTGCGGCAGCGTGCGGATAGCGTTGCCAGAGGCAAAGTTTGCAGGGTGCCATGCCGCCAATGTACTGAAAGGCAAACGCACCTAGCAGCATGACAAGCGAGCCGCCGACGGCGGTCAGGATCAGTTGATTACGAGTCATAGGATTTTTACCACCATAAAGCCGCCAATCAGCAGCAGGACAAACAGAGTGAACATAAGGCCCAATCGTTTTTCGATAAAGTCACGAATGGGTGGGCCAAACGCCCAAAGCAACCCGGCAACAATATAGAACCGAAACGCGCGGGCAATGATCGAGGTGACGACAAAGGTGGCAAATGGCATGCCGGTCCAGCCGGACATAATGGTGATCACCTTGTAGGGGAACGGCGTTATTCCGGCGGTCAGCACTGCCCAAAATCCAAAGTCGTTAAATCTTGTGTTGAACGCTGCGACGGCTTCGCCTTTGCCCATGGCAGAAAGGATCGGAGACCCAATGCTGTCAAAGGCGAAGGCCCCGATAGCATAGCCCAGCATGCCCCCCAAAACCGAAGCCACCAGCGCCACAGTAGCAATTAGCCATGCCCGTGACGGGCGGGCCAGGATCATCGGGATCATCAAGACGTCAGGCGGGATCGGAAAAACCGAGCTTTCCAGAAACGAGATGAATGCCAATGCCCATAACGCGTGGCGATGATCGACAAGGCGCATGGTCCAATCGTATAAACGCTGCAACATTTTCAGGGTCCACGCCAGTCAGCCGGGTTTTACAGTACTAAAGGCAAAACCACGCTGGGCCACGCAGGTCAACCAAGCCCATGAATTTTACTAAGCAGCGCAATTGAGTGTTTTTCGCTCTGGACGTTGTTGCGCACTGGCGTTACATGCAACCAGCGTGCCCAAGTGGCGGAATGGTAGACGCAGGGGATTCAAAATCCCCCGTCCGAAAGGATGTGCCGGTTCGAGTCCGGCCTTGGGTACCACTTGATTTCATTCAAGAATTTCCGCAAACATCTCCCCTGATTTTGGGGGTTGGTGTTACCAGTTCGTTACCACATACGTTACCAGCATGTTTCCGAGATGTTCCGGTAGGTGATTCATTTTCCCTCCCGGCGCAGCTTAACCACCCGATTGATGGCTTCGTCCTGATCTCGTTTGTAACGATTTGTCATGGCTGCACTGCTATGACCCAACATGCGCTGGATACCCTTTTCTTCCGCACCCAATATGTCCGCTTCGGTTGCTGCGCCGGAGCGTAAATCACGGATCTGCAATTCAGATGGCAATTCGCATTTACCAATCAGGGCCTTAAACCGGCGTGTGAACCAAGAGTTACCCGGTGGTCGACCGGTTTCTTGGTTGATAAGGATCGGGCCGGTGATCGTGTCGCCACGCAGGGCAATCAGGCGATTCCTAATATCTGGCGTTTGGGTCAGATCAAACGTCAGGGCCGTTTGTTTCCTTTTAATTGTTTTTGATGGCACCTTGCTCAAACTGGTCATCTCCCGATTGAAGTGCTGCCATTCCAAACCTTTCACCCATATCTTGCCATTGTAAGTGATTCCTTCTCGCCCTTCATTTGTCTGCCATTCACCATAAATGTCGGTGCCGCGCAGGCCAAATTCAAACCGGATCATCATGCCCAGGCTCATAAGGGCCCATGAAGGCTGGCTCTCTGCCAGATCATCGGCTTTGGCAACAAGGGTATTAAACTGGTCGCGTGTAATGAACTCGGCGCGTTCTTGGCTCGGCGCACCAAGACGCATTTCGGAACGGATTGCCTTGATAATTGAGCAGCGTGGAACTTCCAGCTTGATGCCGTGGCTAACGACAAAGCCAAAGTGCGTGAACCACTTCGAAATGTAGGACACAGAGCGACCATTGTCCTCCATGTTTGTCACCCAAGTCATCATCATTGAATAGTTGGTGTCTGCGATCATCACGTCACAAATAGCATTCTCAATCCGATTCACGGCTTTCAAATACCCCGCCTTGGTACTCGGATCGACGCGATGAAGTTGTGACCCCGGATCTGCCTTGTACCTGCCTATCAACCATCCCCATGTGCCGGGTTCGCGGCCATGGTATTCATCATCAAACCATTCCAACATCTTTCTGGTAAGCGCCCGCGCGTGGGCTGCGCGCTGTTGATCTTGATCGTCGCCTTCCACACCGGCCAGCTTGAATGTTTTCTGGGGGAATCCAGCGGTTTTGTATTTGGCAGGACAGATCCATACGAAACCCTTGCGGATTTTCTTCATGCACGGCGCATAATCGGGGTCGGAATCGTCCCATAGTTTGTCAGGATATTTGCTTTCAAAACGCATGCTTATTCCCCATTTTTGGTTGTTCTGACGCCCTGTTCAATCTTGTGATGTTGCGTTCCCGAGCCCATTCTTCGATGGCCTCACGATGCCTCATGCCAATCACCGGGTCAATTTTTGGAAAACCAGCGGTCCTTTCAAGGGCATTCGAGTTATTGCGCAGCCACGTCACATCATGGCGCAGCAACTTAGCGGCCTCTTGTTCGTTGACGTATAACGACTGAACAACACCCATCTCTCAGATCTCCGTATGTGGTCGGGCAGGGGTCATGCTTTGAACCCCAACATTTTAGCCACTTTTTCGGCCATTTCGTGATCGTTCCGAAGCGCGGTCATCATGGCTCGTCGCTTACGTTCTTCCTGTATGAAACAGTAAGATTTGAACGCGGGACTCCACGACTTCTTGGCCGCGATACCGTTTGGCATTTGTTCGACCGGCCTTTGTGTGTCGTAGTATTCTTGCTCCAAATTATCGAAGAACCGCCAAATTTCGTGACCACTACTGCTTCCAGCAACTTCACAATCCAAACCCGGTTCTCGGGTAGCGTTATCAGCCCCCATAGCGGCGGTGATGGTTGCGGCTTGCGCGGCGGCTTGGGTAATTACGGCCTTGGCTGTAACGGGCGATGTCATAATCGCCATTAATGCTTTTCTACGTCCTAGCATTGTCCAGCCCCTTTCAAATTGATAAGCAACCCGTTCTGTAGCCTCCAGAAACGTGCATCTTCTTGGTTGGCGAACAATCTCGCCCCGGCTGGCATGATTACCCGTTGAGGCTTAATAACCCGCCTTGGTGGAACGGATATTGAGGCCGCGTTGACAATCGCGGGGGCGCTTAGAAGTCCAAGAATAAAGCTACGTCGCTTCATGGGCCTGTCTCCCCAGCCAGAACGGCGCGCGCGATTTTTATGTTGTGCTGTTTCTCAGGGTCGCCAAGAAGGTTGAGTGATCCGGCAGGTCGGTGATCGCGTCGATGATCCGCGTCAGAACCTTCGCTTGATGCTCGTAGTCAGCAGCGAGCCGGTCTTCTTTTTCGATCTGCGCGCGCCGCTCATCAGCTTGACGTTGCCGCTCAGCCTCAACCGCCGCTTCTTCGCGAGCCTTGGCCTCTTTCAGATCGCGCCTGTGTTGGGCGGCTTTTTC
>PIVL01001049.1 GCA_003354145.1 Paracoccaceae bacterium | reverse complement strand
GCAAGGATTTGTGCGTTCTCTGTTCGGGTTAATGAAGCTTGATCTTCCGGCACCAGATTTTTCTACATTGTCACGACGAGCCGGTGGCTTGCAACTGACCGGGCCTGCTGCAAAGAACAGGACAGAACCGAGGCACCTTGTGGTCGACAGTACTGGCCTCAAGATCTATGGCGAAGGCGAATGGCTTCAAAACAAGCACAAAACCAAGCCAACGCGGCGATCCTGGCGCAAACTTCATCTTGGTATGGATTTGAACACAGGCGAGATTGTATGCTCTGATCTTACTTTTGAAAATGTAGGTGATCCGACCATCCTGCCTGACCTTTTTGATCAGGTTGAAGGGCCTGTTGACAAGTTTCTGGCTGATGGAGCCTATGACGGTGAGCCAACACGAAGGTTTCTTGATACACGTTATGGTGATGGCGTTGAGATTATCATTCCACCACCCAAAACAGCAGTTTTAAGTCCTAAGGCTGCCAGAGCTCCGACATCACGAGACAAACATATTCTTGGCGATCAAACAAAGGGGGCGTCTTTGCTGGCAAAAGCAAACAGGCTATAACCAGCCGGCGCAAATAGTGGCCCAGATGGGACGCTGGA
>PIVL01000161.1 GCA_003354145.1 Paracoccaceae bacterium | reverse complement strand
GCACGAGACACCACGCGCGCCTTGGCGCGAGAAGAAGGCATTTTTGCCGGTTTCTCAGCCGGAGCCAACATTGCGGCAGCACTTAGGCTATTGGTCGACGATCTGGAGGGCGAAACGATTGCCGTCATCATTGGCGACAGCGGATTGAAATACCTTTCCACCAATCTTTGGGCTTGAACGCCCTTAGGGCGTCAGCGGAACACGCCCTTTGTCGGTAAGCAACCAGCATTTGGTGCCTTCAAATACAGCCGGGTGGATCGGGCGGCCATAACCAGCCCCACCATCCAGATCGATCCGATTGCCAAAGTGTTCGGGATATTCCAGTGCTGTATGGCCATGAACAATCAGCCAGGGATGCGGATTCCCGTAGGCGTGAAACTCATCGCGAATCCAAATCAGATCATCTTCAACCTGATCCGCCAGTGGTGCCGATGGCAAAATGCCAGCGTGTACAAACAGCAAGCCGTCCCGCTCTTGATATAGCGGAAGATTTTCAAGAAACGTTAAATGCCCCTCGGGCACAGCAGCAGCAGCGGCTTGAAACGCGTCTTCCAATGGCCTTTCAGAGGGGTTGGAAATCCCGTAGGATTCAAGCGTAGCAAGGCCACCCAACCGGGGATGCATCCAACCCACCCCAGACAGTATCCGCGCATCATTCAATTCTCCAGTACGTACGAACCGACTGAACATGCGATCGTGGTTGCCCTTGATTACCTGCCAGTTGCGCCCCGCTGCCTGACCAGCCATCAGCGCTGTGACAACGCCACGGCTGTCTGGCCCGCGATCCACCAAATCGCCCAGAAACACGATTTCTGCATCGGACCCACCATCCTGCTCGATCAAGTCGAGAGCGCGCTCCAAATGCGCTGTTTGTCCATGAATATCACCAAGACAATAAATCGGTTCCGACATATCAACACTTTCAATTCTTTGCCTGGTTGCCCTGCCCCAAGCTTTTGGGGCAGAGCAAAATTTTTTGGTTCAGACCACGTCAAACATCAGTGGTTTGACCTGCTTAAACATGCCTGTGGCCGTGAGTTCCGCCAAGATCGATGCTGGCACCTGATCGTCTACATACAGCAACGCAATTGCCTCGCCACCTGCTTCGGACCGACCAAGAGTAAAGTTGGCGATGTTGACGCCATTTTCGCCCATTGTCTGACCCAACGTACCGATAATACCCGGTGTATCTTCGTTCGTGGTGTAAAGCATATTCGCACCGATTTCGGCGTCAATATTGATGCCTTTGATCTGGATAAACCGCGGTTTTCCATCGCTGAATACCGTCCCGGCAATAGAGCGTTCACGTTTATCGGTCACGACAGTCAGTTTCAGATAGCCATCAAACGCCCCAGACTTATCCTGACTTGTAGTGCTGATTTGAATGCCGCGCTCTTTGGCAATCACCGGAGCCGACACCATGTTCACATCCGGATTTGATGTTTTCATTATCCCGGCCACAGCTGCACAATTCAGCGCTTCAAGGTTCATTTGCGCCACAGTGCCATCATACAAGATGTTGATCGCTTTGATCGGCTCATCCGTCAACTGGCCGATAAAGGCACCCAAATGCCCGGCCAGTTTGATCCAAGGGGCCATGACCTTGGCCTCTTTTGCGGTCACAGACGGCATGTTCAGCGCATTGGTAACGGCACCGGTCAACAGATAATCTGACATCTGCTCGGCCACTTGCAGAGCCACATTCTCCTGTGCCTCGGTCGTCGCAGCACCCAGATGCGGTGTGCAAACCACGTTGGGAAGGTTGAACAGCGGGCTTTCTTTGGCTGGCTCGACACTGAACACATCCAGCGCGGCGCCAGCCACATGACCCGACTTCAACAAATCAGCCAGGGCGTCTTCGTCGACCAATCCACCGCGTGCGCAATTGATGATACGCACACCCGGTTTGGTTTTCTCCAACGCTTCGCGCGACAGGATGTTGCGGGTCATATCGGTCAGCGGTACATGCAAGGTAATGAAGTCGGCGCGCGACAACAGATCGTCCAACTCAACCTTTTCCACGCCCATTTTCTCGGCTTTTTCGACACCAAGAAACGGATCATAGGCGATGACTTTCATCTTTAATGCCCGCGCGCGATCGCAAACAATACCACCAATATTGCCCGCACCGATGACACCCAGGGTTTTGCCGGTCAACTCGACCCCCATAAATTTGGATTTTTCCCATTTGCCCGCATGGGTAGAGGCGCTAGCCTCGGGGATCTGACGAGCCACGGCAAACATCATTGCGATGGCATGTTCAGCAGTCGTGATCATATTGCCAAATGGCGTATTCATGACGATCACACCCCGTTTGGATGCGGCTTCTTTGTCGACATTGTCCGTGCCAATCCCCGCGCGGCCGACAACTTTCAAATTGTCAGCGTGACGCAAGATAGTTTCGGTGACCTTGGTCGCCGAGCGGATGGCAAGACCATCATATTGGCCTATAACTTCAGAGAGTTTGTCCTTGTCCTTGCCCAGATCAGGTTCAAAATCCACCTCGATTCCGCGGTCGCGGAAAATCTGAACGGCGGTGGGGGAAAGCTTGTCGGATACGAGTACTTTGGGAGCCATGAGTTTGGTCCTTTATCTATCAATTATTGTGTAGGGTGGGTGAAAACCCACGCGCCTATAGGGCTGAAATTTCGGTCTCAAACGCCCAATCCAGCCATTCAAGCATGGATGTGATGTCTGATGTATTTACGGTTGAACCGCACCAAATGCGTAATCCAGCCGGAGCGTCGCGATAGGCGCCTATGTCTAACGCAGCCGCTTCGGTTTCCAGCCGTTTGGCGATGTCTTTGGCAAATGCCGCGCTGTCATCAATTCGGTCGTCGGCGAATTTCAGACATACGGACGTATTGGACCGCGTGGCCGGATCTCTGGCCAGAAACTCTAACCAATCATGCGTGGCAACAAACTCCGCCACCGCGTTCACATTGGCATCTGCTCGGGCGATCATGCCTTGCAATCCGCCAATCGAACGCGCCCAATCCAGCGCGACCAGATAATCCTCGACCGCCAACATCGACGGCGTGTTTATCGTGGCTCCAGTGAAAATCCCGTCAATCAACTCACCAGCTTTGGTCAAGCGAAATATCTTTGGCAAAGGCCATGCAGGTGTATAATTTTCCAACCGCTCGACAGCCCGCGGGCTTAAGATCAGCATCCCATGCGCCGCTTCTCCGCCCAACACTTTCTGCCAACTGAAAGTCGTGGCATCCAGCTTGTCCCACGGCAGATCCACCGCAAAAACGGCGCTGGTGGCGTCGCACAAAGTCAAACCCTGACGGCCCGCCGGTATTACGTCGCCATTCGGCACGCAAACACCTGATGTGGTGCCATTCCAAGTGAAACAAACATCCCGGTCCCAATCGACGGCAGCCAGATCGACAATGTCGCCATAGTCAGCTGTTTGGACATTAGCGTCCAGTTTCAACTGTTTGACTGCATCGGTCACCCAGCCTGCACCAAAGCTTTCCCACGCGAGCATTTCCACAGGGCGTTCGCCCAGCAGGTTCCACATCGCCATTTCATAGGCGCCAGTATCGGACCCGGGTACGATACCGATTTTGTAATCAGCAGGCACACCCAGCAATGCTCGGGTTTCCTCGATTGCGGCAAGCAATTTCGCTTTGCCAACAGCCGCCCTGTGCGAACGTCCCAGTGACGCGTCGGCAAGGTTGTTCAGATCAAATGTGGGGATTTTGGCACAAGGGCCAGATGAAAAACGCGGATTGGCCGGCCGCGATGCCGGTTGTTTAATAGCCATGAATGCTACCCTTCCAGATAAGCGCCCCTCGTTGGGGAGGGGTGTCCCACTTGCCGCAATAAGGGCGCGCAGACCTTGGTGCAACCAGAAATTTGGGGCCAAACGATCAAGGGTGAGGCGAACACGGAATTTTGGGCTGCAATTTTAGGTGACCTGAAGTAAGCTGCATAGGTGTTGATTCAGATATCAACCAAGGGAGCCTCAATGTCAGTGTTGTCAGTACGAATTTTAGCTTTGACGACTTTGTTGTTTTGTTCATCTGCAGCGATGGCCGCAACGGATCGGGTTGCTTTGGTTTTGGGGATGGGTGCCTATCAGGTTATTGAACCCCTTGATAATACAAAAAATGATGCCCGTTCTATCGCCGATGCACTAGAAAAGATCGGCTTTGACGTAACGCTATCCCTGGATGCAACATCAGCTGATTTGTACCAGTTGCTTGATGATTTTTCGTTTCGGTCCGAAACCGCAGATCTGGCATTGATCTATTTCGCAGGCCACGGCGTTGAGGTTCAGGGTGAAAACTTTTTGATTCCGGTCGATGCAAACGTACAGTCAAATCGGGATATTCAGCGGCAATCTGTATCGCTGAAACAGTTGCTAGGGGCGGTTGAGCGGGCTCGCAAAATGCGAATCGTCATTTTAGACAGTTGTCGCAACAACCCGCTTGGCGATAATATTGACCTCTCGCGCGTCTCAGAAGTCGAAACCGTTGCCACGACAGAAGCAACGCGCGGCACCGGAGGGCTGGCAGCAGCCGACCCTGATCGCGGGACATTGGTTGCATTTGCCGCCAAAGATGGACAAGTGGCGCTGGACGGGTCCGGCCTCAATAGCCCTTATGCTGCCGCACTGGTCGAGAAAATGTCTGTTCCCGGGCTCGAAATCAGCCTGATGTTTCGCCAGGTCCGCGACCGCGTGCTGGAAAATACCGGCAATCTACAGGAACCGCACACCTACGGTTCACTGACAGGAGTTCCCTTTTATCTGGCAGGACCTGCTGGTGGTCAGGCAGAGATTTCCGGGGTCGACGCCATAGACGCCTGGGCAGCAATCAGGCCAGATCAAGAACAGCAAATGCTGGCACTGGCCGATCTGGGCGACACAAGATCAATGCTGGGATTGGCCTATATGCGGCTGAACCCTAACGAAGGCCGGTTTGACCCGCCTGCCGCGGTTTCCTTTCTTGAGCGGGCGGCCAAAGCGGGTTCACCCGAGGCACAATTTGAATTGGCCAAACTATTCGAGCGTGGCACCGGCGTCCCCGTAGATTTCGAGAGGTCGCTTGAATTGTACCGCGCCGCCGCGGATCAGGATTTTGCCGATGCAATCAACGACCTGGGTTTCTTGCATTATCAAGGAGGTTTGGGATTGCCCGCCAACCCACAAAAGGCTCTGACATTTTTTGAACGCGCCGCCGATCTGCGCCACCCGCAGGCACAATTCAATTTTGCAGCTCTCATTGATGACGGCTTGATCGCAAGCAAGGGGCCGGAAGACGCAGCGCATTATCTCTACGAAGCTTTACGGTCAGGAAGTTCGGACGTGCTAAACTTGCTTAGCGAGCGACCCAAAATGTTCAGCGCCCAGACCAGGCGAGCATTACAAACGAAATTGCGCCAACATGATTTCTATACCGGCTCGATTGATGGGGATTTCGGTCCCGGGACGCGCGTGGCCATACGCCGGGCTTATGGACTCGAGGAGGAGTAGACAAGGGCCTCCTACACTGGCCGATACGCCTAAAACCTTACGCTCTATCGTCATTGGCGCGCTACACACTGATAAAGCAAATGCCGAGGCAGTAGGGTCTAACAAAGTGTTGCTCAGGTCACTGTAGGGCAACAATCCGGTTGATTTTCACAACACACCTTGCTCTACCCATTCATCCAGTTGCTTGCGGCTGACTTCAAAATGCATGCTGTCTTCGCGGTTGAACCCCGCCCCCCAGACCCAGCCTTCGGCATGAAAAAAATCTGCCAGAATCGTCAGACCTAACTGTGTTTTACCATCGGTGAAATTGTCCAGATGCCCGTCAATATTCAGATCAAGCGCCATACCAAAACTATGGGTCGAAATGCTGTTCGCCACACCGCGAATTTCACGAACGCACAGCGAACCCGATGTGTTGATACGATCATAAAGGTCTGGATCGGCCCTGCGCACGTTGTCAAACACCCGACGCAGCGATTCGACTGCGGGTCGCAGCATTTGCACCTCTATCGGCCCAACATCTTCGGTGACCAGTTGATCGACCAGTCTTTCGTTGGTCATCGGTTGGCAGTCCTGGGTCATAACTTCACGCGGGCGGCCTAGCTTGTCCGCCAGATAACTGGATGATGAAACATCCAGCCCTTTGTTCACGTTCAAACGGTCCGCAATCAACACCACCTGCGCGTAGACATCAATGATATCGTTTGGTCCGTATCCGCGCAGCACCTCGTCTTCAGCGTCCTCGTCTGAAACCATTGGTGCGCGTCCCAGACCCGATGCAATCCCTGCGAGCTCTGTTTGGATGCGTCCCATCCGTGTTTGCAGATCTTCGACTTGCTGGCGCAACATTTCGATTTCAATTCGCGCTCCGGAATCAACCGCTGCTCCCTGAAAATCGTCCTCTGCGAAGATCAACCAGTTCAGGCCAACCCAAATGACCGGCGCCAGAATCAATGCCATTGCAATAATTATTGCCGGAACGATCCGCATATTTTTGTCCTTTATCTGTGTCGACAACCCGACGTCTGGGCATTTTGAGCGGCAGCCTGAAGGAATGTCAAATGCTGCGCCACGCGCGCACGTCAATTTGTCTGCAAAATCGTTGTGAGACAACGACCTGTGGTATAAGCTAAGTGCATATCATTTAAACATTCAGGGAAGGGCGTGAAATGGTCAGTCTCAAACATCTTATCGCAATCGCAGCTATCGCAGGATCGGGGTTGCTTGCACCGGGGGGTAGTTTGGCCCAAAGCAACGGCGTAATGACCGCCGAAGAAATGACCGAAGCTTTCAAAAAGCAAAAGACCCGCGGGTTGGTCATTGTCCCATCAGGTCAACAACCGGCTACTGACAGCACAGCTGAGACTGCCAGTGTCGCGACAACACCAACAACAGACGAATCAACGACCTATGCCAAGGTGGATCCCCAAGATCAGGTGAACATTCAAGTCTCGTTCGATTTTGATAGCGCCGCCTTGCGTGACGATCAAAAAGTGAAACTGGTCACCCTCTGTCAGGTGATGCAGGCCGTAGACGTTGCTCTGTTTCAGATCATCGGCCACACCGACAGTTCAGGCAGCACCTCGTATAATGAACGTTTGTCATTGCTGCGCGCGCAAGAAGTCAAACGCCATCTAATCTCAAGCTGCGGCATAGATGAAAACCGGCTTAAGGCTGTGGGCATGGGCGAAAGCGTTCCGCTGGACGCTCAGAACACACGCAGTGACGAAAACCGCAGGGTCGAATTTCAGGCGCTGGGGTAGAGGAGCTGAACATTCCTGAACCGCGCGGCAACCGCGATGATTGATTCCCGCGATAGCGACGCTTTTCAGCCAGGTGATCTGCTGAACAACACGTATCGGATCGAGGCCTTGCTAGGTCGCGGTGGCACGTCAGACGTGTACCGCGCCCGAAGCGAAATTTCTGGCCGGTTGATGGCGCTGAAAGTATTGAAAACCGAATTCTCAGGCAATGACGATTATCTGGTCCTGTTAACCCGAGAAGAGGAAATTCGCGAAATTCGCCATGAAGCCGTGGTCCGGTATTCCGAAAACCACCGCACCCGGGACGGGCATGTCTATCTGCTGATGGATTATGTCGAAGGCCCGGGACTTGATCAAAAACTAAAACAGGGGCCAATGTCCGCAGACGATCTGATGACCGTCTGCCGTCGCGTGGCCGGTGGCTTGCAGGCTGCGCATCATCGCAACATTGTGCATCGAGACTTGTCACCCGACAATATCATCCTGCGCGGCGGAGACCCGGCACAGGCTGTGATTATTGATTTTGGGATTGCCAAAGACACAAATCCCGGAGCTGAAACCATCGTTGGCAACGAATTTGCCGGCAAATACGCCTATGCTGCGCCCGAGCAACTTAGCGGCAACACCGATGCGCGGTCAGACATTTATTCGCTAGGGGCGCTGCTGCTTGCCAATTTCCGCGGGGCGTCGCCTGATGTCGGGGCAAACCCGATGGAGGTTGTACGCAAAAAAGGTGAACCTCTGGATACCAGCGGATTACCCGAACGGTTCAAGTCTCTGGTCGACCAAATGACGGCTCCGGACCCGGACAAACGGATGCAAAGCATTGATGACGTTCTGGCGTTTCTAGATGATCCAAGCGCTTTGCCAGCTCCTGTCGACGCTGTTGATTCGGACGCGACCGTAGTTATGCCACCGCCTCGCAAGGCGGAACCAGAGCCAGAACCATCAAAGCCTGCGTCCAAAGCGGTACCTGTCCCCGAGGCCAAAAAATCGCGCGGTGGCCTGATGGCAACGCTGCTGGTTCTGCTGTTGATCGTTGGTGGGGCTGGCGGATATTTCATGGGGGCATTTGATGGCCTTCTTGGGCCGAAATACCCGATCGCCGAGCCATTCTCGCTAATTGTTGAAAAGCCTGCTGACGCGCCCGTTCGAGCCGTCGGGTACGTCCCATCCGAGCAGATGCGCGATAATTTGACCAAATTGATGTCGGATCAATCCGGTAGCGCTGAATTGACTCTGGCAACAGGTGATGTCGCCGTAAGCTGGGGCGACGATGTGTTGGCAGCTTTGGACCCGCTGGCCGACCTTGATGAGTGGCGCATGGTTCTTAGTGGCAATCGGGGTCAGATCAGTGGCGCCACCTCAGACAGCGCCACCCATGAGCGCCTGACTGCCGCCTTTGCCAACGGATTTCCCGGCGCGCTGACAGGCGCAATCGACATAACTTATGAACCGGTGTTCCTATCCGCCGAATTCCTGCGCCCAATCCTGCAGAAACGCGCCGATTGCGGCCCTCTTGAACTTGGCCCGGTGCCTGCCGTTGGTTTTGGACCACAGACTCCAATCACCGTCACCGGACGCGTTGCTGAAACCGCGACACGCATCGGGTTGTATGATGCTCTGAGCGCTGTAGCTAACGAACGTAAGGTCATTCTGGATGTCGGAGTTCTGAACCCGACTCTTTGCCTGATCGAACAAAACCTGCCCAACGCGCCGTCAAGCGACATACGGATTGCCTTTAGTGTTGGCGCCAGCGGCGAGCCAAACGCATCAGGGCGCTTTTTTGTTGGCGAAAACCCAGTGATCGACGTCATGCTGCCCGCTGATGTGTCCGAAGGTTATCTGAATGTTTCGATCCTTGATGTCTCTGGTAACGTGTTCCATCTACTGCCCAACATCAACCGGCAGGATAATATGGTAAGCTCACTGCGAGACGCGCAGGATGGCACTACGGATGTCCGTGTCGCCTATAGTCTGGCCGAGGCTGCCAGCAATGGACGCCTTGCATTTCGTGTTGACGACAGCACGCTTGGCAAAAGCAAAGTTATCGTGCTGCATTCTGCCGAGCCGCTTTTTGATGTCATGCGCCCCACTTCGGAATCCGCCCTTGGCTTTGCCGAGGCTCTCAAAAAGCATTTTGAGGCAAACAATTCCAGTATTCAGTCTCTGGACAGCCGAATTTTAGTAACCGCCAGACCTTAACGCTGCGCATCGTTCAACAGAGCCCTCATCAATCTGAGCCCTCATCAATCAGAGAACGTCCACCACAATCACTGTAATATTGTCCGACCCACCTCCGGCCAAAGCAACCTGAATCAAACGATCAGACACCGTTTCAATTGGACATTCATTCAGCAGCTTTTGAAGCATCGCGAAAGTGGCGTATTTGGTCAGCCCGTCTGAACACAACAGAAATCGATCCCCCGGTTGTGTTTCACCTCTCACTTTATCCAGCTCTAGAACGTCCCCGACCCCAACGGCACGTGTGATTGCATTGGATTGCGGGTGTTGTTCTGCCTCATCCCAACTCATCTCGCCAGCAATCACCAACTCGGCCACCGCAGAATGATCCGTGGTCAGCATCTCGATAACACCCTCGCGCAACCGGTAGATGCGACTGTCACCCGCCCAGATTCCAGCAAAATGCCCCCCTGCGAGCATCAGTGCTGCCACAGTTGCCCCAATTACTCCACGTCCGCGGACCTCAGCCTCGGCCAGTATGACCCGGTGGGACTGCTGAATGGCGTCGCGCACCGCATGCATCCGCTCGGTTGGGTCCAATCCGGTTGGGATCATCGCAATGGAATCTGCGATCAATCTGCTGGCATAGTCCCCTGCCTCGTGGCCTCCCATCCCATCTGAGACCACCCAAATGTCGTGATCCGGCAACGCCAGCACCGAGTCCTCGTTCACTTTGCGTTTTAACCCGATATGGGTTTTGGCATTATAACGATAAAGATGCGCTGTGTTCATATCGGTTT
>PIVL01000475.1 GCA_003354145.1 Paracoccaceae bacterium | reverse complement strand
TTTGTTTTTGCCACCACAGCGCGCGAGCGGGATTTGACGAAACCCGTATTCAGCCCTGAACAGGCGATGACAATGGCGGCCGAAAAGATTGCAGCTGGGGAAAAGGTGGCGGTGATGTTTGGCCCGGAACGGTCCGGGCTTGAGAACGAAGACATTGCGCGCGCCAATGCGATCATATCGGTGCCAGTCAATCCGGTGTTTGCCTCGCTTAATCTGGCGCAATGTGTGCTGTTGCTAGGCTATGAATGGCAGCGACAGGCAGGCGAAGTGGTGGCCGAAGTGATGGATTTGCGCAAATCAGACTGGGCCACGGGAGTAGAGATGGAAAAGCTGGCGCAACATTATGAGCAGAGATTGGAAGACGCCGGGTTCTTTTACCCCGAATCCAAAGCCGAAAGCATGAAGGTCAATCTGCGAAACCTATGGTCGCGCATGCCATTGACCCGTGCCGACACGCAGATACTACATGGCATCATGCGGCAGATGGTCCGCTGGAAAGAACGCGGTGATTAAAACGCGGTGATTAACCTGTCTGGACGCGCGCAACGCTGCGCAATAAGGTCCGTGAAATTAGAGATTGAGGTCAGCCATGAGCGGCAAGCGAAACATCTTCGAAGAGGTCTCGGGCGAGGCGCAGACGGTTCAAACCGGTATGATCGACAAAGGTCGCGGTGGGCGTGCAACGGGCGTGCGGGTATGGCTGATGTTGTTGTTCGCGCTGGTTGTCGTGATGATCGTCGTTGGCGGGCTGACCCGATTGACCGACAGCGGGCTAAGCATCACCGAATGGCGGCCAGTGACCGGGGCGATACCGCCAATGTCCGAGGTGGAATGGCAGGCCGAGTTTGAGAAATATCAGGCGATAGATCAGTTCAAAATCCAGAACAAATGGATGCAACTCGCTGAT
Source organism: Paracoccaceae bacterium (assembly GCA_003354145.1). Lineage (GTDB taxonomy): Bacteria > Pseudomonadota > Alphaproteobacteria > Rhodobacterales > Rhodobacteraceae > NORP181. The sequence continues at coordinate 1,576 of PIVL01000475.1, read as the reverse complement.
TTCAAACAGATATACTGGTGGGAATGGGGCCATCGCCAATTGGGCCGAGTCATCGGGTTGGTCTGGTTCCTTGGCTTTGTCGGCTTTCTGACAACGCGGTCAATCCCAACAGGATGGACCGGGCGATTGCTGTTGATCGGTGTCTTGGGCGGTGCTCAGGGGGCGATTGGCTGGTGGATGGTGGCCTCTGGCGTGACGCAAGGCGAAGGCATGACAAGTGTCGCCAGCTATCGCCTTGCGGTGCATCTGGGGCTGGCCTTTGTCATTCTGGGCTTTATCGGCTGGTACCTCATGATGCTGGGCCGCGGAGATCGCGCGCTGATGCAGGCGCGGCGCATGCGCGAAGCCAAGTTGTTTGGCCTGTCTACGGGGCTTATGCACTTTGCTTTCCTGCAAATCCTGATCGGCGCTTTGGTGGCTGGGATCGACGCAGGCCGCAGTTTCACCGATTGGCCGCTGATGGGCGGGCAACTGATCCCGGTGGATGCGATGTTGTTTGAACCCATCTGGCGCAACTTTTTTGAAAACCCCGGCCTTGTGCAATTCATTCACCGCTGTGTTGGCTATCTGGTTCTCGCTTTTGGCGTGGTTGTCTGGTTGCGCGGGCGTAAAAGCCCCAACCCAACAACACGACTGGCCTTTCACACAATGTTTGCAGTGCTCATGATCCAGATTATTCTGGGCATTGTCACCGTTCTTTATGGCGCGCCCTGGCAGGTTGCTATCCTGCACCAGATTGTCGCTATCGGCCTTTGGGTCACCATTTTGCGTGCTCGTTTCCAGAGCGCTTACCCCCAAATCACATCAGTACGAGGAACCACAGCATGAGCGCCTTTGACAAATTGATGGCCTATCAGCGTGACACATCTGCCCTGGCGCAGATTTCCGGTCGTTTGGGCTGGGATCAGGAAACCATGATGCCGCGCGAGTCTGCCGAGCAACGTGGTGCCGAGATGGCCGCGATTGAGGCAGTACAGCACGCGCGCCGATCCAACCCGCAGGTTGGCGAATGGCTTGAAAAAGCCGAGGCAACTGACGACGTGGGCCGTGCCCAGTTGCGTGAAATCCGCCGCTCTTATGAGCGGGCCAATAAGGTTCCGGGTGATCTGGCGCGCGCCATCGCTCAGGTGACGTCAGAGGCGCAGGGTAAATGGGCCGCCGCGCGGGCAGATGAGGACGTGGCATCGTTTTTGCCGGTTCTGGCCGAGGTGGTGAACCTGAAGCAACAGGAAGGCGCAGCATTGGCAGCTGGCGGCGATCTTTATGACGCGATGCTGGCCGATTATGAACACGGCACCACCGGCGCTGAAATAGGCGCGATTTTTGATGCCATGCGCCCGCGACTGGTGGCGTTGCGTCAGGCGGTGCTGGACAAACCTGCGCCGGATGCTGTTCGGGGCCCGTTTGATGAAGGCAAACAAATGCGGTTCTCGCGCGAGCTGGCACGCCGGTTTGGTTATGATTTCAAACGTGGGCGACTGGACAAGGCGGTGCACCCGTTCAGCTCTGGCAGCGGCGCGGACGTGCGGATAACCACGCGCACCGATCCGGCAAATCCGTTCAACTGTTTTTATTC
>PIVL01001048.1 GCA_003354145.1 Paracoccaceae bacterium | reverse complement strand
GAAGTCATCAACTTCCTCGGCCCGTGGAAAACCGTGGGTCAGGTTGAATGGGAGACCCTGAAATGGGTGAACTGGTACAACACCGAACGCCTGCACAGCGCCATCGGATACGTCACGCCACAAGAAGCAGAGGAGGCCTTCTATAAAAACATGAACGACCTTGATAAAGTTGCCTGACATTTGAACAAAACACTCTCCGGTAAACCCGGGGCGGTTCATCCTTCGTACTCGGCGACCAAACAATGCATGGGCTCGCTTGGTTCGAGGAATCTCCGCCAAGTGGACTGCACAACATTCTCTGAAAGAGCAGTCGGACCGATTCTTCCATAAAATTCATTGTACTGATCCCACAGCACTCGCCACTGGCTATGATCCGTTTCTGATATGTCCCGAATGACAAAAGTATTCTCCAAGTCGCTAAGTGTCATGTGTTTCCAGTCCCCTAACGCGTACATAAAAATGAGTAAGCCGACATTGGATGCGATTCGGGATACAGTCAATGAGGGCTCTGACCAGCCATTCGCCGCGATTTGAATGAACGGCAGGTCTGAACCATTCCTTACCTGAATGGGAGAGTGAAGTGGCCCGTTTGCTGCACCATG
>PIVL01000160.1 GCA_003354145.1 Paracoccaceae bacterium | reverse complement strand
CGTGGTAAGGTGGATAGCACGGTGCGATACCTCGGCGTAGAGTTAGAAGACGCACTAAGTATCGCTGAGAAGATTGACATCTGAAAGCTTGACGAACGGCAAGACCTGCCGTTCGTCTCGCAAGACCGGTCGTGCGTTGATGGTGCAGTAAGCGACCGGTCTGAGCCCAGAGCAGCCGTCAGGCTCAAGCGCAGCATTCGGTACTTTGGGCGGGTTGCGGACTTTGGCTGCGGTAAGCACTGAGGTCCGCTCAGCGGGACAAGGACGAAACCGCTCTCGCGGTATTGGCGCTTGTGGCCGGTGATGCGCTCTGATGTGGGCGGGGTGGATTTTGTGAACTGACGAACCTGTAGGACGATTGGGACCTTCTCAATCTGATGACAGGAGGTTTCGATGTCAGACCAATATGTACCGGCGCTGCGCCAGCGTTTTCTCGAAGATATGCAGATCAAAGGGCTGCTGCCAAAGACGCAAACAATGTACTTGCGGGCGATGCGGGAATTCACCCGGTTTCTGGGACGTTCGCCGGATACTGCGACGTCCGAGGATTTACGGGCGTTTCAACTCGACATGAAGGAGCGCGGTGTTGGCGCACCGACTTTCAACAATCGGCTGACAGTGCTGAGTTTCTTCTTCGCGACGACCTGCCCGCGCCCAGAAATGAAGGGGCACATGCGCTATCAGCGGGCGGCGAAGAAGATCCCGGTCGTGCTAAGTGCCGAGGAGGTCGCGCGCATTCTCGAAGCGGCACCGGGGCCCGGCCTTAAGTATCGGGCGGCATTCAGTGTGGCCTATGGTGGCGGGCTACGGGCGAGCGAGGTTACCCATCTCAAGGTCGGTGACCTCGACAGCGACCGGATGCTGATCCGGGTCGAACAAGGCAAGGGCAGCAAGGACCGGCAGGTTATGTTGTCGCCGAACCTGCTTGGGCTTTTGCGCGATTACTATCGCGAAGCCCGACCTGCAGGCTGGCTCTTTCCGGGGCGCAACCGGGTCGACCCAATCTCGACGCGGCAGTTCAACCGGGCATTTGGGACGGCCTGCGCCTTTGCTGAGATCAAGAAGAAGGTGTCGCCGCATACCTTGCGGCACAGTTTTGCGACACATCTCTTGGAAGGCGGCACCGACATCCGCGTCATTCAGGTGCTACTCGGACATGCCAAGCTGGAAACGACGACGGTTTACACCAAGGTCGCAACCAAGACGATCCAGGATGTTACGAGCCCGCTTGATCTTCTGATGAGCCGAGAGGCCGGTTCCGGTTAATCCCGGCCCCAATGGGTCGCTCAAAACTGGAGGTCGCGGATATTTTCCGCGCCCATGGGCCTGCTTATCGTCGTGAACACGCAGGACACCTAAACCTGCCACAGCTGAAGGTGATGTCCGCAGTCGAGAACTGTCGCACCGCTGCGCTTGGGGGGCATGTGTCAGCCTGTACCAAGTGCAGTCATCAGCACATTGCCTATAACTCGTGCCGCAACCGACATTGCCCAAAATGCCAAGGTATTGCCGCGCGGGACTGGATGCTGGCGCGTATGGAGGACCTTCTGCCCGTCGAATACTTCCACGTCGTCTTCTCCCTGCCAGCCCAGATCGCGGATATTGCCTACCAGAACAAGGCTGCGGTGTATGACCTGCTGTTCAAAGCCTCAGCTCAAACGCTGTTGACCATCGCCGCCGATCCCAAGCACCTCGGCGCAAAGATCGGGATGACCAGCGTGTTGCACACATGGGGATCGGCGATGACGCATCACCCGCATGTGCATGTCATTGTGCCGGGAGGTGGCGTATCGCGTGACGGTCAGCGTTGGATCACTTGCCGTCCAGGATTCTTCCTGCCGGTAAAGGTTCTGTCGAGGTTGTTCCGCCGCTTGTTCCTCGAAGGATTGGTCAAATTGCACAAGGCAGGCAAGTTGGCTTTCTTCGGTAATCTGTCCGGGTTGGCCGATCCCGTTGCCTTCGTGGCCCATCTCGCACCGCTGCGCAAAACCGATTGGGTGGTATATGCCAAACCGCCCTTTGGTGGTCCCGAGGCTGTGCTGGCCTATCTGAGCCGCTATACTCACCGGATCGCGATCTCAAACCACCGCCTTGTCAGTGCCGATGCCGACACCGTCGCGTTCCGATGGAAAGATTATCGCATCAAGCGTGGCGACCGCATGAAGGTCATGCACCTGCCCACGGATGAGTTCATCCGCCGCTTCCTCATCCATGTCTTGCCGCACCGGTTCCACCGCATTCGTCACACCGGCTTCCTCGCCAACGGTATCCGCCGCGACAGGGTCAGGAAGATCAGACGCCTGCTGGATGTGGAAGCTGTTCCTGACCAGACGTCAGATGAGGCGAATAGTGATGAGGCCGATGACCCAAACGCGCATCTGATATGCCCAGAATGCGGCAGCGCGATGATCATCATCGAAACCTTCACGCGTGGCCACGCCCCGAAATCCCGCGCACCCCCATACGAGGATGCCGCATGAAAAATCCATCATACCCGACGCTGTTATGCCGATGCGCCGGACCAATCATTGCGGTCCGCCTCCTGAAAGCTGGGCCATTGCGGGCGGGAAGCGTAGTCAATCGGCGACATAGGTTTGCGAAAACCAAATGGTTAGTGCTTCTCTGGGCCGTAGTGGCTGCCGTCTGGTGTATCGACCCACGAAGCCGTAACGCACAATCCCCATAGCACCGAAATCAACCCGCGCTTTCCTCCTTGTCAGATTTATCGCCGCTGGATGACAAGCATCCTGCAGCCACAAAACTTAAACAAAGCTGCCTTTTCGGAGCTCTCATCCAACGTCTGCTTTTCGTCTCAAGGAAACTCTCAGAACTTGTGTCACTCGATGCTTGCGACGCAAGGCTGGCTGGCTGAATTTTTATGCTGGCCAATGTTAGGGTCCGCTTTGTTCGACTGGAAACGTCAATGTCACCTTTGATCCCTGATTGAGCTGGCTTTCAAAGCTCATCTGTCCGCGATGATGATTTAAGATGTGCTTCACAATAGCAAGCCCAAGCCCGCTTCCACCGGCATCGCGCGATCGATGAGCATCGATCCGATAAAAGCGTTCCGTCAAGCGGGGAATGTGGTGACTTTCAACGCCCGGACCATCGTCGCTCACCTCAATTGTGACATTTGATGTGCTGCTTGTCTGATTGTTGATCTCACCGGCAATCTGAACGTAACCATCCGAATTCCCGTAACGCAGCGCATTCTCAACAAGGTTCATTATTGCTCTAACCACCTCACTTTGATCGCCTTGGAAGTGGATTTCATCATCGGGCAGCGATGTCTCAATACGAACGCCCATTTTGTCGGCGAGACCTGCCAAGGGCGCGCAGGCCTTTGTCACGACGTCTTGCAATACCATGGTCTGCGTTGGGCTGCGGCGTTCATTTGCTTCGACACGCGATAGCATCAGCAAATCGTCGACCAGTCGCTTCATTCGATCCACTTCACCCGACATGGTCGGAAGGAAGTGCGCCACAGCATCCGTATCGCCATCACAGGTTTCCAGGATGCCGGAAATTGCGGTCAACGGCGTTTTTAGCTCGTGGCTCAAGTCAGCTACGAAGTTTTGACGCATTTGAATAGCCACCGCGGTTTCGTTCATGTCTTGAAGACATATTAGAACATTGCCATCGCCTAAGGGTGAACCGGTTGCATTGAAGACACCTTCACTTTCACCTTTTAGCGCCAGTTGGGCGGTGTCTGGCTGAGCGTCCGATCTCAGGTCGTCGATCAATGCTACCAGGGCGGGTTGCCGAAGAACGGTCAAATAATTGCGCCCAATCGCGGCGCGCGGAAGCAGCTTCAGAAACGCTGGATTTGCGCCTTCGATAAGACCTGCCGCTGAAACCACGAAGGCAGGCACAGGTATGGCTTTGATGAATTCAAGATTCAAAACGGCGACTCCACTTCTGACCGTTTCCTACAGAAGAATTGTATCAGTTTCGAGACTGCGCCGGAAAATCTTAAGACGTTACAAAACTGTTACAGAATCTTTGCATAAGCGTCATGAACGCCCGTTAACGAATAGTTACCGCCATGGGGGCGGATGTAATTTTATGGAGCAGACATGCTGACCAAAACTCTCGTCATGGCCATTTCAGGTTTGGCAATCGCCGCACCTGCACTGGCGCGCGATGAAATCCGTATCGTGGGTTCATCAACTGTATTTCCCTACACCCAAGCCGTTGCCGAAAACTTTGTGAACGTAACAGGCGCGCCATCACCGATTGTTGAATCAACCGGAACCGGTGGCGGAATGAAGATTTTTTGCGGCGGCATCGGCGAGAAATTTCCCGATGTAACCGGCGCTTCCCGCGCAATGAAATCGTCCGAATTTGAGCTTTGCCAATCCAACGGTGTGACCGACATCAGCGAAGCACTGATCGGGTTCGATGGTCTTTCCATGGCCGTTTCACGCGACAGCGATGTTGATTGGGACCTTTCACTGAAAGACATCTATTTGGCGCTTGCTGCGCAGGTTCCGGTTGAAGGTGCCTGGGCTGACAACCCGCATAAAACTTGGGCTGACGTAAATCCTGACTTGCCTGCAATTGAAATTCTGGCCTATGGCCCGCCACCAACATCCGGCACCCGCGATGCATTTGTTGAATTGGCAATGCGCGAAGGCTGCAAAGAACTGGCATTTGTTCATGACGGTGGTTTCGACAAAGCCTGGGTCAAAGAAAACTGTTCGCGCATGCGCCAGGACGGACCTTTTGTTGAGGCCGGCGAAAACGATAACCTGATCGTTCAGCGTTTGAATGCCGACGAAAACGCTATGGGCATCTTTGGGTATTCGTTCCTTTATGAAAACCTGGATGCGCTGAAGGGCGTTCAAATCGAAGGTGTTGCGCCATCGATCGAAACAATTGCCGACAAAAGCTATCCCATCTCGCGCCCACTGTTCGTTTACATCAAGAACGCGCATCGTGGTGTGATCCCGAACCTTGACGCATTCATCGAAGAGTACATGTCAGATGACGCTTTGGAAGCTGACGGATACCTTGCAGAGCGTGGCCTCGTGTCCTTGTCGGAAGACGCGATGATGAACCTTCAGGACAGCGTACTTGACGGTGTAATGCTTGAAACGAACTAAGCTAACACTGCTAACCCCGGCCAGATATTTTGGCCGGGGTTTTCCTTGGGGGAAACAAATATGCTGACAACGCTGCCGTTTGTCTTGCTCTTGATGGGGGCCTTGCTGGCCTATGTCATAAACCGCCGCGCGGCGGTTTCTTTGCGTGCAGGTGGCGCTGCTTTACATTCCAGTCCTGGATATCACGGGCTGTTTGCGGGCCTGGCTGTGATTATCCCCGTCATGGTAATCACTCTGCTTTGGATGTTTCTAGACGGTGCAGTGATTGAACGCATGATTTTGGCGGGTCTTCCCGCGCAGGCGTTTGACGGTGACGATGCCGGTGCCGTCAGCCTGATTTTGACAGAAATCCAATCCCTTGCAGGCGGGCGCGTATTTGGTGAACCCGAGCCTTGGAAACAAGAGGCCGCCGATCGCCTGAATGCTTTGCATTCAGCATCGGGCATTTTATTGATCGCGGTCATTGTGGTTGTCTCAATTGCTATCCTTGCCCTGCGCCGTGCACGGTTAAGCCCGGAAATGCGTGCACGCCAGGGCAGCGAGCGTTTGATTCATGGCTTGATGGTGTTCTGTTCGGTGGTCGCGATATTGACCACCATCGGAATTGTTTCAGCCCTTCTTTTTGAGACGATCAAGTTTCTGAACAAAGTGCCACTGACCGAGTTTCTTTTTGGCCTCAACTGGGAACCACAAATTCCGATCCGCGAGGACCAAGTGGCCGCATCCGGCGCATTCGGCTGGATACCGGTGTTGATTGGTACATTGGTTGTCACAGTTGTGGCGTTGACTGTGGCAGTACCAACTGGTCTTTTTGCGGCCGTTTATCTGAATGAATTTGCCCACCAGAAATTCCGCGCCTTTGCCAAGCCAATCCTGGAAATTTTGGCAGGGGTGCCAACCGTCGTTTATGGCTTCTTCGCGATCTTGGTTATCGCGCCTGCACTCCGCAGTTTTGGTGCTGGTCTTGGCCTCGATGTCGCGCCTAACTCCGCGCTGGCTGCGGGTGTTGTCATGGGGGTGATGTTGATCCCCTTCATCACGTCATTTGCGGATGATGCGATTTCAGCCGTTCCGCAATCTTTGCGCGATGGGGCTTTGGCCCTTGGCTCTACCCGCGGTGAAGCAATGACCAATGTCTTGTTCCCCGCTGCAATTCCCGGCATTGTTGGTGGGGTTCTTTTGGCCGTCAGTCGCGCGATTGGTGAAACGATGATCGTGGTGATGGCGGCAGGTCTGATTGCACGACTTACCCTGAACCCGCTGGACAGCGTAACGACCGTAACCGTTCAGATCGTCACTTTGCTGATCGGCGACACCTCGTTCGATAACCCCAAAACACTAGCCGCCTTTGCATTGGGCATGATGCTGTTCCTGGTCACCTTGGGCATCAACATCCTGGCCATCCGAATTGTTCATAAATACCGCGAAGCCTATGACTGAGGCCGGGAAAACCATGGAAAATCAAACTTCAACAATTCAATTGGTTCAGGCGTCTCTGGTGCGCAGAAAACGCAAGGAACGGTTCCTAAAGGGTCTTGGGCTGTCAGCGATTTGCTTTGCTTTCCTGATGCTTGCGACCTTGGTTATTTCGCTTGTCGCCTCTGGCCACAGCGCATTTGTACAAACGCACGTGACGTTTGAAGTCTTCGTCGATCCCGATGAAATTCGCGAAAAGCGCCTGCCCCGCGGTGGCTTTGACGATGCGCTGGCGGCGTCTTTGGCCGAATATCTGCCAGGCGTTGACCTGTCAGACCGTGCAACCAAAAAGCAGGTCGAAAAGATCCTGTCCAACGGCGCGCAATTTCATCTTCGCGATCTGGTAGTCGCAGATCCCAGTTTGATTGGGCAGACCATAGAACTGACCGTTCCTGTGTCTGATCCCTATGACCAACTGAACAAAGGCGGGATTGATCCAGATACACCGGAAGAAAACCGTCGCTTGAACGACAAGCAAATCGCGATGTTCAATCAATTGGTTGCTGCCGATACTATATCAAAGCCTTTGAACTGGGGCCTGATCATCAATGCCGACAGCCGGTTTCCCGAATTGGCAGGCCTAAAGGGCGCGCTGATCGGGTCTGCATGGGCGCTGCTTGTCTGTTTCTTAATCTCGTTCCCGCTGGGGATCGGCGCCGCGATTTATCTTGAGGAATTTGCACCGAAGAACCGGTTCAGCAATCTGATTGAGGTGAACATCAACAACCTGGCGGCGGTGCCTTCGGTGGTCTTTGGTTTGCTTGCCTTGTCGGTATTCATCGGCTGGTTCGGCCTGCCACGGTCGGCACCATTGGTTGGCGGTATGACCCTTGCTCTGATGACGATGCCCACGATAATCATTGCGACCCGCGCGGCGCTAAAATCGGTTCCGCCGTCCATTCGCGAAGCCGCACTTGGCCTTGGTGCATCCCCACAGCAAACAGTGTTTGGCCATGTTCTGCCATTGGCGATGCCGGGCATCCTAACTGGTACGATCATTGGGTTGGCCCAAGCCCTTGGTGAAACTGCGCCTTTGCTTTTGATCGGCATGAATGCTTTCATCACTTCTGCACCTGACGGCCCGCTGTCCAGCGCCACCACCCTTCCAACGCAAATCTTCATCTGGGCAGACAGCCCCGAACGCGGATTTGCCAGCAGAACCTCTGCAGCTATCCTAGTGCTGCTTGGCTTCCTAATCACAATGAATGCAGTCGCGATTTTCCTTCGCAGCAAATTTGAACGGAAATGGTGATGAACCTGGAGACGAAAATGGAAACTGCCGCCGAAACGGCCGCGCCCAAGATTACAGCGAAAAACGTCGATGTGTTTTATGCGGACACCCAGGCGCTTCACAACGTGTCGGTTGATATTCCCGACCGGCAGGTGACAGCGTTTATCGGTCCGTCTGGCTGCGGAAAATCAACATTCCTACGCTGCATCAACCGCATGAACGATACAATTCCGATCTGTCGGGTGTCGGGCGACATCACGCTAGACGGTCAAGATATCTATGATCCAAACGTCGACCCGGTTCAGCTACGCGCCCAAGTCGGCATGGTGTTTCAAAAACCAAACCCATTTCCAAAATCGATCTTTGACAATGTCGCCTATGGTCCGCGCATTCACGGGCTGTCCAAAGACCGGGCCGAGCTGGAAGGCATAGTCGAAAAAGCCCTGCGTCGCGCCGCCCTTTGGGATGAGGTGAAAGACCGTCTGGACACGCCCGGCACCGGTCTTTCCGGTGGTCAACAACAACGCCTTTGCATCGCGCGCGCAATCGCAACGCGGCCCGAGGTTTTGCTGATGGATGAGCCATGTTCGGCGCTTGATCCGATTGCAACCGCACAGATTGAAGAGCTTATCCAAGACCTGTCATCACGCTTTTCGGTGGTTATCGTGACCCACTCAATGCAACAGGCCGCGCGCGTCTCTCAGCGCACCGCGTTTTTCCACCTTGGTAACCTTGTGGAGTTTGGAAACACCGATGACATTTTCACCAGGCCTTCGGATTCACGCACCGAGGCTTACATTACCGGACGGATTGGCTAGGATACTTACATGAATTCGGGACATATCTTATCAGCTTTCGACACCGACCTTGAGCGCATTCAATCCCATATGCTGCGCATGGGGGGGTTGGTTGAAACCGCGCTTCACGATGCAATGACGGCCCTGGAAAAAGGCGATTTGGAACTGGCCGCAAAAGTCAGGTCAGAAGATCAGGCAATCGACGATCTGGAGGAAGAAATTCGCCAGGAAGTCGAACGCGTCATTGCCCTACGCTCACCTACCGCAGGCGACCTGCGCACTGTGCTGTCGGTGTTGACCATGGCCAGCACTTTGGAACGTTGTGGCGACTATGCCCGCAACATGGCAAAGCGCACCTTTGTGCTGGAAGAATTTCGCTATTCATCGACGTTAAATGGCACCCTGCGGCGTATGTCGCGAGTGGTTGAGACGATGCTGACCGACGCGCTTGATGCTTACGTCGATCGCGATATGGCCAAGGCGGAAGATGTAATTGAACGGGATTTTGAAGCCGATCAAATCTACAACTCACTGTTTCGCGAACTGCTGACCCATATGATGGAAGACCCGCGCACCATTGCCCCTGCCATGCATCTGCATTTCATCGCTAAGAATATCGAACGCGTGGGCGATCACGCCACCAATTTGGCGGAACAGGCGATCTATTTAGTCACTGGGTCGTTCCCAAGCGATGATCGGCCAAAACAGGACGTGACAACCGTCAATTTGACTGAACTGCGTGATGGCTAGTTCGCGCGCACAGATTTTGGTGATCGAGGATGAGGCCGCCCAACGCGACGTGATCACATATAACCTTCGCAAAGAAGGTTATGAGGTCCGAACTGCGCAAGACGGCGATGAAGCTGAACTTGAATTGGCCGAAGAGGTGCCTGATCTAATTCTCCTTGATTGGATGATGCCTGGCGCATCAGGGTTAGAACTTGCGCGGCGCATACGCGCGCGGTCAGAGACCCGGGAGACGCCGGTCATAATGTTAACCGCGCGCGGCGAAGAAGAAGATGTCATTCGTGGTCTGGACGTGGGCGCGGACGACTATATCACCAAACCATATTCGGTGACTGAATTGCTTGCGCGCGTGCGATCAGCGCTTCGACGCAGCAAATCCGGCGGTGCCCATACGATCCGCGTTGGCGACATTGAAATGAACGTCGAAACCCACCGGGTCCATGTTTCGGGTCAGGAAATCTCCCTCGGCCCATTAGAGTTTAGATTGCTTCGAACTTTTATGGAAAGACCCGACCGTGTGTTCGAACGCGACCAATTGTTGGATAAAGTTTGGGGGCGTTCGGCCTATGTCGACAGCCGGACGGTGGACGTGCACGTTGGACGATTACGCAAATCTCTTGGTGCTGAAGCCGCAAGCCAAATTCGGACCGTGCGCGGTAAAGGTTATGCCCTTGGATAGTGACCACAGGTTTTTTCTTTCATCAGATCGAACGATATGCCCAGCCAATTTGACGGGTTCCAGATGGCGCGCGCCTTGCGTCCGATTACTAAAAGCGATGAGGGATATCTATTCCGCGCATTTCGGACATTCATGCGGCACGCAGCATTGGTCAAGATGGGCTCAGAGCCGTCATGCGGCGGTGCAGCGGGCCGAGCTTGAACCACGCTCCGCAAGCAGCCATTCCCGAA
>PIVL01001047.1 GCA_003354145.1 Paracoccaceae bacterium | reverse complement strand
TTAAGCGCGTTGAACCTAACGCGTTCTATGGGCGTTGGATGCCGCGTGCCTTGCGTGGTGCCTGCGGATCTGTGACGAGCGGGCTCGGGCAGCGTATGGTGTCACCTTGCAGTCGTAGCGACTGTAGGTGATGGAAGGGCCCGAGATTGGGCAACGCGCAGAACGGTTGCGTTTCCAGGAGGCGGAATGGTGGACGGTCACACATGTCGGTTGATGAAACGCTCATGATCTGCGACTAGGAGGAGTCGTTGTAGTTTGTGGAGGTGTGCAGTGTGCGAAGGAAGTGGGGAGCGCGGACGCGTAGCGCCGGGTGGGGCAGGAGCGTGCATTTCGTTGTGAGGGTGCCCGTCTTGCAGGCCGGGCAGCGTGTCGTCTCTGCGACAGGTTCCGTATCCTCGCTCGTCGTTGGTTCAGCCTGGCGGTCAGACTCCTGGGCAAGCGGCACATCCAGCAGTTGCCGGCAACGCCTGAGCTGGCGTTTCCGACAGCGAAGAGCCAGGAAGCCGTAGTAGCGAATGCGCACGAAGCCGCTTGGGAGAGTGTGCATCAGGAAGCGACGCATGAACTCTTCGCTGGCAAGCGTCATGATCTTCGTCTGCCGGG
>PIVL01001046.1 GCA_003354145.1 Paracoccaceae bacterium | reverse complement strand
GGCGTGGGCGGACGCCCAGGCGGCGGTGGTGACAAAGGAACTAAGGAACAGCAGGAAGGGTGGGTGCGAAGTCTATGCATACACAGGAAACAGAACGGAAACTGACAGGAAGCCGAGGGCCATACCGGACTGGATACTCACGAGAGGACAATGCAGAAGAGACGGGAAGGACCACCCAGCAGGAGGGGATGGTCCAGACACGATACCCAGCTTCGTGGACATAGTGATGCTGGAAGGAACACAGGGGTTGAAGGAAGGCGATAGACCAACGCAAGCGGAAGCACTTGCCAAAGTGAAGATGATACACCTAATAGAGCTCACGTGCACGGACGACCAGTATTGGGAAGCTGCGCTGCTGGAGAAGTGGAGGAAGTACGGTCCACTACTACAACTACTGAGGGACCACGGGCACAAGGCACAACTCCATGTTATGGCGGTGGGAAGGACGGGAACGGTGTACGAACACAACAAAAGGGCGCTAAACAAGATGGGCATGAACAACAAGGAGGCGGAGAAGACGCTCAGGAACCTGAGCAAGACGACAGTAGGCTATGCCAACAGCCTGTATTGGCTGTACAGGAAAAGGAAAGATGAACAGAGGAA
>PIVL01000474.1 GCA_003354145.1 Paracoccaceae bacterium | reverse complement strand
TCAAGCGCAACTTTGGCTTTGAAATCGGGCGAATGGTTTTTTCGCTTCGTCATTTTGAATCGTCTTTCTCATAAGTCGATCCACCTTAACTACTGGTCCGAAATCCTGCGACCACCTCTCATACTCAGCGACGGTCCACAACGACCAAGAGGGGAGCGGTCCGACCCCCGCCACTGCCCGTCATAAATGACGTGCCGGGCAGTGGCTCCACAATCACATGAGAGCCGGGTTATTTGTAAGACAAGAGGGGCCGAAGACGCTCGGCCATTCACCGAACGCCTGATTGGTGGTGACGATGATTGAGGTGCGTTCGTAGAGTTTGCTAATCAGGTGGAACAGCAGTCGGCCACCGGCTTGGGCGAAGGGCAGGATTGCGCATCCACTCAGGCGCCCAGTGGGTCATCCACCATAAGGCGTGAAGCCTATCTACGGCGATTTCAAATATCAGGCGGCATCATGGGACAAATCGCGCCGTGTCGTTGCCAAGGTCGAGTGGCACCCGGGGGAGTTGTTTCCCCGCGTGGGCTTCGTCGTCACCACTATGCCGATGTAACCGGACTGGATCGTGTGCTTTTACAATCAGCGCGGAACGGCAGAGCAGCACCTTCTCGCGCATGCAAAAGCATACGCTGCCCGGCAACGCATCAAAGAGGGAAAGCAGGCGATCAATTGGACCCGGCTGTCCTGCAAGGGCATGGCGCAGAACGAGGTTCGGCTTCAGCTCCATGCGCTGGCCTACAGTCCCGGCGTTTTCCTGAAAGGCACGGATCTGCCCGAAGAGATGGCCGACTGGTCACTGACCAGCCTGCAAACCCGGCTGATTAAAGTCGGTGCACGGGTCGTTCGCCACGCTCGTTCCATCACATTCCAACTGGCCGAAGTCGCGGTCAGCGGTGACCTGTTCAACCGAATACTTGCAGCAATCCATCGGCTGCGCGCACCTCCGGTTCCAACATGACGGTGTCAGCAGAAAAACCTGAAGAAAAGCGGCTCGGCTGGTTTGTTCCAACCGATGTTGATCAGGCTGAAAACTGTGCCAAACCGGCCGCCGAGGGCAGAAACCTCGCTAGGATGCCAAACCCACAGCACGGTGAACCCGAAACGCTTGATCGGGGCCCAAATTGGTTGCAGCATACAGAAGAAAGCGTTCTACTTGGGGAATGTCGGCTAAACAGTAGAAATGCTGTGAAAACAGGTGCCCATTTCCAGTGGCTAAGAGGACCAAGATGAAGATGATCAACAGGCTACGGCAAGGTTACTTTTCGATATTTTCCAAAGCTCGTGGTCACAAAGTTGACCACGAGAAATGGACTTCTATTGTCCATATTGGCGCGGGCAAATGTGGCAGTAGTAGTTTGCAAGCCGCTCTATCTAACCGACCCACATTTTCCAATGCTTCCCAAGATAGAAAATTTAAATATATTTCGATTCAACCAAAAACTACACTAAACCCAACTCAAATTAAACTGAGAATTGGGGATCAACCGCGAAACGGTATCCCATCTCACAGTTTCGACAACATATTTTTTGATGTAGAAAAAGGAACGCGAACAAGAAAACCCGAACGTATTAGAGAAGTTCGCGATTATCTGTCAAATCTGGTTAAATCTGAATTCACCCCGATTATATCCAATGAGGCACTTCTCCACCTCTCACGGAAACCAATCTATAACGAGCTATTCACAGAACTAGGAATGGATTCTTTAGTATTCCTATACATCCGCCCCCAGGTAGAACTAATAAATAGTGCATGGTGGCAGTGGGGTGTTTGGGGAAAGATGACGTTTTCCCAATGGTATAAGGGGATCCAGAAAACCACGCACTGGAATCAATATATTAGGCACATTCGAGACATGGATTTCGTTCGAGAACTTCATGTCGGTATTTGTTCGAATGATGTAGTTTCCGACTTCTTTCGGAGAATCGACGTTACAATACCAAATGAGACTGCACTGGCCCACACCAACAAATCTCTAGGCACTGAGGAGCTTTCGTTCTTACTACGTCATCGAAAATACAGACCTGACCCCCATACCCCAAACGCCGACGCAATTTTGGAAAGATATCCACGCAGCAAATATAGTCAGAAAGCTTGGTGCTTAAATCAGAATCAAGTAAAAATGGTGTTGGAAAATCACAGAAATGGAAATGAAGAGCTACTTGAGCTTCTTCCGAGAAATATTGCCGATCAAATATCAAATGATACCAAGTGGTGGTCTGCCGAAGCCTATTCCGACCGTAAGCGCTGGAATTGGACGGAGCTAAAAGAAGATACTCGCATTATTCAGCAGGACGCCGAGATGATCCGTTTTCTTGAGGCGAATGGGCTGTGAAAGATATATCGCACCAGATTCTACAATATGGGTGCTAATTTGAACTAGTGTTCCGAGTCTGACGCCTGCTACCTGTTTCCTCGAATTTCATCGACGGTGTTCAGTGCGCGCCGTTCCCGGGCGAGGATGTTCTCGGCGGTTTTGGTCCATGTGAAGGGCTTT
>PIVL01001045.1 GCA_003354145.1 Paracoccaceae bacterium | reverse complement strand
TTGACCCGCTCCGCCAGCAATACTTTGGTTCGGGTCATGATCTCTGCGCCACGCGCCTCGGCATCGCGAGCGTTCAAAACGACCAGACGCGAGTCTTCGACCCAGCAATCCGAGTATTCATACGCTTTGCTAAAACGGTCCTGCAGCGGCTGCCCCACCGGATCAGAGGCCAGATCCACCGTCGTCGTGCCCGGCAGGATTTTTCGCCCGCCCAAATTGTCATAAAGGAACAGGCCAAACCGTATTAGCCACGCTGGTCGCCGCCCCTTCATCCAAGGCATGAAAAGGCTAAGAATTCGCGATGTAGGAGTGTCGCCTTCAAACCTCATGTCTTTGTGATAAGGCAGCACAAACCGCATTGGCCAACTAATATGCGGCATCGCCCTAAGCAGTGTTTCGCGCTCTTTCAGCGCCTCACGTACAAGACGCACTTCGAAAAATTCCAGATATCGCAGGCCGCCGTGGAACAGCTTGGTCGAAGCCGAAGACGTCGCGGACGCAAGGTCGTTCATTTCCGCCAAAGTCACGGTAAGACCCCGGCCCGCTGCATCACGGGCAATACCGCAGCCGTTGATGCCACCGCCTATGACGAAAATGTCGACTAC
>PIVL01001044.1 GCA_003354145.1 Paracoccaceae bacterium | reverse complement strand
GCTAATTCCCTAGTAGTCTCTAGTAATTCCCTTGTGGTCTCTTCCCCGCCCTGTCTCCCTGCCATCAGACTCTCGACCCTTGCAGTCCGATTCCTACTCGGCCTATGGGTCTCTCCAGCAATCCTACTACTGTAGTCTTCTAGTATTCTCGGTAATCCCCTTGTCTCCCCTAATAGTCGCCTAGTTATCCTTGACTGATCCCCCAATGGTTTTTGGGGGTCCCCTAGTAGTCTCCTAATAGTGTCCTAATGCTTTGCGGTTTCCCTCCCTGCCCTTTCCCCAGCCCTCCGAACCTTCGTCCCCCCAAGCCTAATAGTCTCCCTGCCCTCCCACCCAAAAGTGCGCCACCAAGCATACCCACCCCCCTCCCTCCCCCCCACCCAAAAGTGCGCCACCAAGCATACCCACCCCCCTCCCTCCCCACCACCCAAAAGTGCGCCACCAAGCATACCCACCCCCCCCATACCCCCTCCCACCAAAAAGTGCGCCACCAAGCATACCCACCCCCCCCCCCCCCTCCCCCCCCACCAAAGCACCCCCAACCCCCCCCCCCCCCACCCCCCCCACCACAGCCCACACCCACCCCCACCACCCACCCACCACACC
>PIVL01001043.1 GCA_003354145.1 Paracoccaceae bacterium | reverse complement strand
ACGACGCGTCGACTTTGGTTCCGCCAGATGACGCGAAGCCCTGAATTGTGGCCCCCGTCATGTTCTTGGCGCTACCATCGGGGTTTGTAACCGGAACCCGAATTTTTAGACTGTCTCCATCGAAAATAATGATCCTGCTCACGCCGCTTCCTTCCATATTGCAATAAGTTCAGGCTCCACCCAGAGCATCGGCACCTCAAAATCCCGCCATTCGGCCACTCTCTCGACATCTCGCCATTCGAATGCGCGCTCAAAGTCGGACCATTTGGCGGTTAGGATCGGTTCTTGCCAAGTGAGCGGGATCTCAGCAGTGGCCCAGGCCGTAATTGTGGAGAGCGAGACGTTTTGCCCGGTCAGGGTATAGGCCCCGGCCTCAAGTGACAGGGTGGTTGCCAACGTGGCCGTCAGATCGAGACCACTCAGAACATAACTGCCAACCGCGAGATCGACGTTGGTGCGATCTACGACATCGACGCCCAGACTGTAGCCGGTCTGCGCATAGGCACCAGCATCAAGAGCCACGCCTCGCATTATCGAAACGGTCAGGACATTGCCCGTCTGGGTGAATGATCCGAGGTCGGCGCTAATTCCAATTTCTGCCGAAAG
>PIVL01001042.1 GCA_003354145.1 Paracoccaceae bacterium | reverse complement strand
CATCACATCCAGCCCTATTCAGGCTCTGCAACCACACATGATCCCATCAGTTTCTATCATAGGAGAAACAGTCAAACAACTGAGTTAGTGGCTCCGCACTCCACACCCTGGAGCAAGTGCAGGCATTATACTCTGCTCCAAGGCTGGTTATACCACACATGCCGCTTCGTATAAAGCTATCGGCGAGGTCGAGTTTTAGGAGAGCTCGTTTCCACACATGCCGCTCAACATGAAGTTGTCGGCGAGGTCGAGTTTAATGGAGATCTCGTTTCCACTCCGTTAAGAGGTTGGAGGATTGAAAAAGTGAAACGGAGCGACCGCAGGGAGCGGAGTGAGCTTTTTCAACTCCCCTCCAGAGAGAGCAATCGATCCGAAACCCTTCGTTGGATCAGAGGTGTATAGGTCCAAAGCAAGTAGCCGATGTACTGGCCACAAGGGATTAGACAACAGAAAGTACTGCCCGCAGGACTTATGTTTAAACTTCTGCCATCACATCCAGCCCTATTCAGGCTCTGCAACCACACATGATCCCATCAGTTTCTATCATAGGAGAAACAGTCAAACAACTGAGTTAGTGGCTCCGCACTCCACACCCTGGAGCAAGTG
>PIVL01001041.1 GCA_003354145.1 Paracoccaceae bacterium | reverse complement strand
CTCTCGAGAAAAGGAGGCGTGTGGCCATGCTCATCCTCATCCCACTCCCAGAAGGAATTTGGGAAGGTGGCCATGACCCCTGCCCTTCTTCTCTTGACAAGTGGCAGAGTGAGGTCATGGCCACCCTCCATCCCTCTTCTAGAAGGAAGGAGGGAAGGATGCCATTGTCAATGCCCCCCTCCTCTTGAGAACAGGAGGAGTGGAGGAGTGAAGGGATGACCACCCCCGTCCCCCTATGACCTCTGCCCTCCTCCTCCTGAGGAGTGGAGGAGTGTGGTCGTGGTTACCCCCATCCCTCTTCTAGAAGGAAGGAGGGAAGGAGGCTATGGCCGGTGCCCCTGTCTCTTCCTGGGAAGTGGAGGAGTGTTCGCCAGTCCCTGGATGGGAATGGGACAAGTGTGAATATGGCCCAAGGCCTCCCTCTTCTAGGAGGCAGGTTGGAGAAGTGGCCATGACCCCTGTGCTTCTCCTCCTGAGAAGTGGAGGAGCGTGGCCATGGCCACCTCCATCCCTCTTCTCGAAGGGAGGAGGGGGGGGCCAGTGTCTCTGCACCCCTCCTCTCGAGAAAAGGAGGCGTGTGGCCATGTTCATCCTCATCCCACTCCCA
>PIVL01001040.1 GCA_003354145.1 Paracoccaceae bacterium | reverse complement strand
ATCTATGTTGGCGCTTGGGGGCCGGACTATCCCGATCCTAACACCAACGCTGGTACCTTCGCGTTTAACCCGGACAATACCGACGAAGCTGGCGCAACTGGCCTGCTGGCATGGCGGAATGCCTGGGGCATCCCTGATATGTCCAACGCCACACTGGCAGCAGTTGTCGAAGGCGACCGCGACAAACGCGCAGCGATGTACGAGGCTATTCAGCGCGATCACCAGATGGTTTCTCCATTCGCAATCATGTTCCAGGAGACCGAACAAAACGGACTTCAGAAAAACGTTTCCGGTTGGAGCATGGGTGGCGCGATCACCCAAGCCGCCTATTGGGATGTCACTAAATAATGGCATTGGCTGACACGTACACGAAAGGGCGGCGCAAGTCGCCCTTTCTGCAATTTCTGATCAAAGCAGCAAAGACGCTGGGGGCCATTGCCGTCACAATGCTGGGGCTGCTTTTCGTAACATTCTTCATCGGTCGTGTAATGCCGGTAGACCCTGTTCTGTCAGTAGTCGGAGAACGTGCAACCAAAGAAATATATGACGCTGCCTATATTAAGCTGGGCCTTGATAAACCACTTATCGTGCAGTTTTTCACCTATGT
>PIVL01000159.1 GCA_003354145.1 Paracoccaceae bacterium | reverse complement strand
GTTCGTCCGACTCTTGGGTAAATATCGGCCTCACCCGTCGCCACCAGACAGAATTTGAGCGACGATCCCGCACTTTTTGAATCCTTGACTGCGTATTTGTTAATATAGTCGTCCGTCGCTTGATCGCGATGCGATTTGCTGGCGACAACCATCAATGCCGCGTTGTCAGATGAGGCCACATTGATTGGTTGCGTTGGTCCAACATTATCGACATCAAAATCACCTGTTTCCTCGACAGACTGTCCGTCAGCACGGGTGAAAAACATCCGATCTTTGGCGGGCGCATACACAACGCCGCGCGTCGGAGAGCCGTTTTCAACCAGTGCTATGTTGACAGTAAAGTCACCACGACGGTGAATAAATTCCTTTGTTCCGTCGAGCGGATCAACGATCAGAAACGTTTCTCCTTGAGTCTTGTGGGTATCGGCCTGCTCTTCGGTTACCAGCATCATTTCCGGAAAAGCTGCGCGCAGACCTTTTGAAATGATTTTGTCCGCAGCCTCGTCAGCGGCTGTAACGGGACTCTCGTCCGATTTTGACCGGACATCAAAGTCGTCACTGCCATAAATCTCCATGATTTTATCGCCGGCCAGAATCGCCAGTTTGCGGATCACAGGTACAAGAGTGTCGTAATTCACTTACATATCTCCGTCAAATTTTAGGTTTGTTGAATGTTTCTGTCATGCACCTTATGCTTGCTAAGCAACGGAACGGCAAGAATTCCGTGCCATTATGTGCAGCGTCACAGGATAACCAAATAATGTTCAGCGTCACCAAACGTCATTCCAATCTGGCCAGCGCCCTTCGGATTTTCGAACTGATTTTTCATTCGATCGTTCGTAGTGTGCGCAATAACCACAACAACGCCTATATTGCTATTCTTTTGAACATGCTTCAGGTGGCGATTTTTGTTTTGGCATTTTATGTAATGTTCTCGTTGCTTGGTCTGCGCGGAACCGCGATCAGAGGCGATTTTCTTATCTATATATTGTCCGGCATTTTCCTTTATATGACGCACATAAAAACGCTAGGGGCCGTTGCCGGAGCCCCGGGGCCAACCAATCCAATGATGTTACACGCCCCGATGAACACAATAGTCGCCATTGCTGCGGCTGCGCTTGGGGCACTGTATATTCAGGTGCTGTCGCTATTTGTCATCCTCTTCATTTATCATGTCGCGTTTACACCTGTGGTTATCTACGACTGGGTCGGCACCTTTGCCATGCTGTTGCTGGCATGGTTCACGGGCGGGGCATTGGGCTTGGTGTTCTTGTCGCTAAAACCGTGGTTTCCAACAGCAATCAGCGTGATAACGACAGTCTATCAGCGGGCCAATATGATAGCATCAGGCAAGATGTTTCTCGCCAACTCACTGCCCAGTTTCATGCTGGCGATGTTTGACTGGAACCCGCTGTTTCACTGTATTGATCAGGCACGTGGTTATGCGTTTATCAATTACTACCCACGCTATTCCACCTGGGAATACGCTTTTTGGGTCGGGGTTGTATTGCTGATCCTCGGGTTGATGGGAGAATTTTATACTCGCAAACATGTTTCAGTAAGTTGGAACGCGCGGCGCTAGTGTCTGCAGCGCATATACATTTTGTATCAGCTTCTTGCTTCAATCTACGACGCGCAGGGTCAGGTTGATGCGCCCGCCTTTGGGAAGCAGGCTGGATGATCGAAACCTGATTCGGTCAACCCCGTGATAAGTCAGGCGTGCCGGGCCACCCATCACCACCACATCTCCGGAATTCAGCCAAATCGACTCAGTCTTGCCTCCACGCTCTGTATTCCCAATACGAAACAACCCGTCATCTCCAAGCGACACTGACACCACTGGCCAACTGAAATCCGCCTCGTCCTTGTCCTGATGCATCCCCATTCGGGCACCTTCCCCGTAATAGTTGATCAGACAGCTGTCCGGCTTACGCTCAAGCCCCGTCACAGCATCCCATATCCTTAATACCGCAGGGGGAATATCGGGCCAAGCCGTACCCGAAGGATGCTGCGGCGCATAGCGATACCCGCTTTTGTCCGAAAACCAGCCGTACCGTCCTGCCGACGTCATTCGTACCGACATCGGCTTGCCATAAGGTGTGTCTGGCGAAAACAACGGGGCCGATTTGAGCACCGGTCGCAACGCTTCAATCAGTGACCGCTGCGCTGGCATGTCCAGACGCGGTTTGAATATCTGAAAGCCACGAATTTGCAGTCTGGACACCGGACTTCCCCCATTCCTTACCGAACCATTGCGAAATCTATACAGATTCGTGAAATACTGCGCTTTTGGATGGTTGCAGCGCCCCTATACGCTCCCTATATACGCCGGGACGCTCGTTGGTAGACAAAATCGACGGACATTGAAAATTGGGGCCAGGATGCCGCATTGGGTTCAGGCCTCGGGTAATCGCCTTAAATTGAAAGGGATCAAAAGACATGAGTAAAGTTATTGGAATCGACCTCGGGACAACAAACAGTTGTGTCGCCATCATGGACGGCAGCCAACCCCGTGTGATTGAAAACGCCGAAGGCGCGCGGACAACGCCTTCTATCGTTGCGTTTACGGACGACGAACGCCTTGTGGGCCAACCTGCCAAACGTCAGGCCGTAACCAACCCGGATAATACCATCTTTGGTGTAAAGCGCCTGATTGGCCGTCGTAACGATGATGCGGATCTGGCCAAAGACAAGAAAAACCTGCCCTTCGATGTAATTGATGGCGGCAATGGCGACGCATGGGTCGAAGCGCAGGGCGAGAAGTATTCGCCCAGCCAGATCAGCGCGTTCATCCTTGGGAAAATGAAGGAAACCGCCGAGAGCTATCTTGGCGAGGAAGTCACACAGGCAGTCATCACTGTTCCTGCGTATTTTAACGACGCTCAGCGTCAGGCCACCAAAGACGCCGGCAAAATTGCTGGCCTTGAAGTGCTACGCATCATCAACGAGCCGACTGCTGCTGCGCTGGCGTATGGCCTGGACAAGAAAGAGACCCATACAATTGCGGTCTATGACCTTGGCGGTGGGACGTTTGACGTCACCATTCTGGAAATTGATGATGGCCTGTTCGAAGTCAAATCGACCAACGGCGATACATTCCTGGGCGGCGAAGACTTTGACATGCGCATCGTCAACTATCTGGCGGGCGAGTTCAAAAAAGAAAACGGCGTTGATCTGACCAAAGACAAGATGGCCTTGCAACGGTTGAAAGAAGCCGCTGAGAAAGCCAAGATCGAACTGTCTTCGGCGACACAAACCGATATCAACCAGCCGTTCATCTCGATGGACCCAAACGGTGGTCAGCCGCTGCACATGGTTATGAAACTGACCCGTGCCAAGCTGGAACAGCTGGTCGGCGATCTGATTAAATCGACGATGAAGCCCTGCGCCGCAGCATTGAAAGACGCAGGCCTGTCAGCCAGTGACATTGACGAGATCGTTTTGGTTGGCGGTATGACCCGGATGCCAAAGGTTGTTGAAGAAGTCAGCAAGTTCTTTGGCAAAGAGCCGCATAAAGGTGTGAACCCGGACGAGGTTGTTGCCATGGGTGCCGCCATTCAGGCCGGTGTTCTACAGGGCGACGTCAAAGACGTGGTTCTGCTTGACGTGACGCCTTTGTCGCTGGGAATCGAAACGCTGGGTGGCGTGTTCACGCGTCTGATCGACCGCAACACCACGATCCCGACGAAGAAATCGCAGATTTTCTCGACCGCTGAAGACAACCAGAACGCTGTAACGATCCGGGTGTTCCAGGGCGAGCGTGAAATGGCCTCGGACAACAAAATCCTTGGGCAGTTCAATCTGGAAAACATCCCGCCAGCACCACGTGGTCTGCCGCAGATCGAAGTGACCTTTGACATCGACGCCAATGGCATCGTGTCGGTTGGCGCTTTGGACAAAGGCACCGGCAAAGAGCAAAAGATCACGATTCAGGCATCGGGTGGTCTGTCGGATTCCGATATCGAACAGATGGTTCAGGACGCCGAAGACAATGCTGAGGCGGATAAAGAACGCCGCGAGTTGATTGAGGCGAAAAACCAGGCCGAAAGCCTGATCCACTCGACCGAAAAGTCGATGGAAGAGCATTCGGACAAGGTTGATCCATCCACGATCGAAGCCATCGAACTGGCGATTTCCGCTCTGAACGACGAGCTGGAAACAGACAACGCCGACAAGATCAAAGCCGGCATCCAGAACGTCACCGAGGCGGCAATGCGGCTTGGAGAAGCGATCTACAAGCAGGCTCAGGAAGAAGCAGAAGGTGAACCTTCTGCTGCGGATGTGCCCGACGAGGAAGACATCGTCGACGCTGAATTCGAAGATCTGGATGATGACAAACGCGCCTAAGGCACGAGATTGAAACTTGCGTGGGCCGACCCGAAACCGGGCCGGCCCGCGTCGTTTCAGCAAAAGGGACATATAGATGTCAAAACGTGACTTTTATGAAGTGCTTGGCGTGTCCAAAGGGGCCTCGGCTGCCGAAATCAAAAAGGCTTATCGTGGCAAGGCTCGGGCGCTGCACCCAGACCACAACTCTGACAACCCGCAAGCGGAATCTCAGTTCAAAGAGGCCAACGAAGCCTACGAAATTCTGAAAGACGACGAGAAGAAAGCCGCCTATGACCGCTTTGGTCACGCTGCATTCGAAGGAGGCGGCGGTGGTCGTCCCGGAGGAGGCTTTGGTGGCAACGGCGATTTCTCAAGTGCATTTTCCGATGTGTTTGACGACCTGTTCGGCGATTTCATGGGTGGTCAACGCGGAGGCGGCGGCGGACGCCGTGCGGCACGCGGATCTGACCTTCGCTATAACCTGCGCGTCACGCTGGAAGAGGCATTTTCCGGCCTGCAAAAAACCATCAATGTACCAACCGCAGTATCCTGTAGTTCCTGCGAGGGCAGCGGCGCCGAAGGTGGCGCCGAGCCATCAACCTGCCCAACTTGTTCTGGCATGGGCAAGGTACGCGCCCAACAAGGTTTCTTTACTGTTGAGCGTACCTGCCCAACCTGTTCCGGTTTGGGCCAAATCATCAACAACCCCTGCAAATCCTGCGGTGGCGCTGGCCGAGTCGAAAAGAACCGAGCGCTGAACGTCAACATCCCAGCTGGTGTTGAAACCGGCACCCGCATCCGTTTGGCGGGCGAGGGCGAGGCAGGTATGCGCGGTGGCCCTCCGGGCGACCTTTATATCTTTGTCGAGGTGGCGGCCCATGAATTGTTCGAACGCGATGGTGTAAACCTGTATTGCCGCGTCCCTGTATCAATGGTCAACGCCGCGCTTGGTGGTGCTATCGAAGTCCCGACAATCGACGGTGGCCGGGGTCGTGTGCAAATCCCGGCAGGCAGTCAGTCAGGTCGGCAGATGCGCCTTCGCCACAAGGGCATTCCTGCTCTGCGTGGTGGTTCGGCGGGTGATATGTTCATCGAATTGGCAGTAGAGACTCCGGTCAATCTTACCAGCAAACAAACTGAATTGTTGCGTGAATTCATGGAATTAAGCGAAGACAACAATCCGGAATCAAAGACCTTCTTTTCATCGGTGAAATCATTTTGGGACAGCATGAAAAGCTGACCACTTACCTTCTGGAAGGTGTAGGGTGGGTGAAAACCCACGCACCCGAACATTGTAGTTAATCATATCTTCATCATGCCCCTGCATGGTGAAGATATGACCAACGCCAACGCCTTTTCGGATCAACCTTTGCCATTGTTCACTGGGGATGAAACTCCGGTGACCGCAGTGCCAGCTGGACGCCAACCCTCTTACATCGCGGATCACCGCCAGCGTCTGCGCGAACGGTTCCTGTCTGGCGGGGCACAAGCGATGCCTGACTATGAATTGTTGGAACTTGTCCTGTTCCGGGCGATCCCCCGGCGCGATGTCAAACCGTTGGCGCGCGCTTTGTTGGACCAATTTTGCGATTTTAACCGGGTACTGACAGCACCGGCGGACCGACTGGCTGAGGTCAAGGGCGTTGGCAATGCGGTAATAACCGAGCTTAAGATCGTTGAGGCCGCCGCCCACCGCATGGCCCGCGCCAAAGTGATGCAGAGGCACGTTATCTCAAGCTGGGACGCCATTATCGACTATTGCCACACGGTCATGACCCATCGCGAAACTGAACAATTCCGGGTTCTGTACCTGGATCGAAAAAACACTTTGATTGCAGATGAGGAACAGGCAAAAGGCACGGTCGATCATGTCCCGGTCTATCCGCGTGAGGTCGCTAAGAGGGCCCTACAGCTGAATGCCTCCGCTCTTATCCTTGTGCATAATCATCCTTCGGGTGATCCAACCCCGTCACAATCGGACATCGACATGACCGAACAAATCCGGATCGCTTGTGATGCGCTTGGACTAACGCTGCATGACCATTTGATAATCGGCAAATCAACCGAGCTAAGCTTTCGGGCGCAGGGGTTTCTTTAGACCCTCATATTCAAACAAAAAAGGCCCCACCATAAAGGCGGGGCAAGGTTAGTGCCATGTGTTAGGCCACAGGCACCGGCGGTATTCTACTAAAGTGGTTTTGGTTTAGTTCTGCATTTCCGCGCGGATTTGCTGGCGCAGAACGTCAATTGGAACAGTCCTACCATCACGCCTAAAGCACCAATAGGTCCAGCCATTGCAACTTGGCGCTCCCTCTAATGCGGCGCCGACCTGATGGATTGAGCCTTTGACTTCATCGCCGATCAAGGTTCCGTCAGCGCGGATTTTGGCGGTGTAGCGGCCATTCATGCTTTGCAGTTGTTCACCGGGGCGTAGCATGCCGCGTTCAACCAGCTGGCCAAACGGCACCCTGGGTTCTGCGCGTTTGCTGACACTGACCTTTAGCGCCTCGCGGTCAAATTTACGGACCTTGGCAATACGTTTTTCAGCAACCTTGCGGTACGCCGCTTCACGCTCGATACCGATAAAATCGCGTCCCAACATCTTGGCAACCGCACCCGTCGTGCCGGTACCAAAGAATGGGTCTAGAATAACGTCACCTGGATTGGTCGAGCCCACCAGAACCCGATGCAACAGGGATTCCGGTTTCTGCGTCGGATGCGCCTTGTCGCCGTTTTCATCTTTCAGACGCTCATGCCCGGTGCAAATCGGCAAGACCCAATCAGACCGCATCTGAATGCCTTCGTTCAACGCCTTAAGCGCTTCGTAGTTGAAGGTGTACTTCGATCCCTCATCGCGGCTCGCCCAGATCATTGTTTCATGGGCGTTGGTAAACCGTTTACCGCGAAAGTTTGGCATCGGATTGGATTTGCGCCAGACCACATCATTCAGGATCCAATACCCGGCATTCTGCAACGCCGATCCAACGCGAAAGATGTTGTGATACGATCCGATCACCCAAATCGCCCCGCCGGGTTTCAGCAACCGCCGGGCGGCGGCCAGCCATTTTTCAGTGAAGTTGTCATAGGCGGCAAAGGACGAAAACTGGTCCCAATGATCGTTAACTGCATCCACCTGCGAATTGTCCGGACGATGCAAGTCACCTTTGAGCTGCAAGTTGTAGGGTGGATCAGCGAAAATAAGGTCAATCGATGCCTCAGGCAAGCTGTTCATCATTTCGATGCAGTCGCCATTCAGAATCGTGTTTAGCGGGAGCGTCGCAACGCTCTTGGTCTTTGTTTTGGTCATATTCTGCCTCTATCCCCGGCACATTTTGTGCTCGTTTGGTTAAGGACAGGATGAGTCAAAGCTGAATCGGCGTCAATTTCTTTTTTGAATCAATCACTTACTATTTTAGCTTGATACAACATATTGTGGACAGGTTTGAATGAACGTCTATGGTGTGGGGTCACCCCAAGAATTTGCAGTGCTTTTTTATGCGCAGGTGACGGATAGCCGGCATTGGTTTCCCACCCATAACCCGGATGCTGTTGCGCCAAATCCACCATCAAGTGATCGCGACATGTTTTCGCTACAATTGAGGCCGCCGCAATCGACACCGATCGACCATCCCCTTTGATCACGGCCTGCGCTGGAATGGTCAAACCACGCGGCAACAGATTACCGTCTATCAACAAGTAATCGGGCGGCGGGTTCAGGCCAGCCACGGCACGCTCCATTGCCAGATGACTTGCGCGCAGTATGTTGATGTCGTCAATCTCGGCCACACTGGCATGAGCGATGCAGACCTCTGCCCGCTGATGTAATTCCGGCGACAGTGCTTCGCGGGCCTTGGCGGTCAGCTTTTTGGAATCGTTCAGCCCCGATGGGATGTTGCGAGCATCCAGAACAACGGCGGCGGCGGTAACCGGGCCTGCCAACGGCCCACGGCCAACTTCGTCAACACCGGCAATGCGGACATATCCCTGTTCGTGTAACAAAGTTTCAAGACTGTAATCAGGTGTATTCATACTATTTGGAAACCCTGAATCGCTGCCCATGACAAGTAAAAAGGGAAGGTCTGTGCAGACCTTCCCAAGGTGCAGCACGAATGGGTCGCGCTGTTGGTTCCCAACTTATCTGCGGGAAATGCGATATCCGTTCTGTTGCAGGCAGTGAACATTAAAGCCGCTTCGAGCGCCCCTACGGCTCCAGACCCGTTCTGCGCAGGTACGCGGCAGCTTTTGCGTGTACCCATAAGTTCTGTTCAAACATTCGCGGCC
This sequence comes from Paracoccaceae bacterium, assembly GCA_003354145.1. Classification (GTDB taxonomy): domain Bacteria; phylum Pseudomonadota; class Alphaproteobacteria; order Rhodobacterales; family Rhodobacteraceae; genus NORP181. The sequence goes on along the minus strand of PIVL01000159.1, from coordinate 1,727 downwards.
AAGAACTTTGATTTGGTTTCGATGACCTGTCTCAAAAGTACGAAGGCAGGAGCGCGGCAATATCTTACGTGCTACATGTGGCGGCAAAGGGCGCGGCTTCACAGCCCTGTGGTGCCGATGGGTTGGGCGGCGATAGTCAGGTTTGGGATTGCGACTTGAGACGACGGGTTTGTCTTTGTTACTGTCATGAATTGCCGCACCAATGATGGCAAGAAAGGCAAGGCCAGCCAACGCCTTGGCAACGTCTTTTTCTCCGGCACGAACCTGCGTACCAAACCCGGTGACGGCGATGGCAGTTGCGACGATCAAAGTGATAAATTTGCGGTGCATTGGATCAGTTCCGTTATTGTTGATTTAAGGCGCCCAACCCTTGCGGTCGGCGATGAACCAACATTCGGCCAGCTGTTGAAAGACAGGCAATAACACCCCGATGTTATCGAATATCATCAGGCCAAAACGCTGATGTTATTGAATAACGTTGCCATTGCGCGCAAAGTGAGGCCCATGAAACATATTATGATCCCCCTTGCTGTTGCCCTGTCTTTGGCCGCATCCGGACCGGCCCTGGCCGCAGAATGCTATGCTGATTACAAGGCCAAACAGGATAATCCGTTGCGCCTGCATTATGGCGTCATGCAACTGAACGGTGCCTGCGAGCGTGGCCCCGCACAGTCCGAGGTTGCGGCACGTTTGAAACAGGCAGGCTGGGCACTATTGAATGTGCAATCTGTTTTTGGCCCCGAAGGACTTGATGAAAGGAAAGGCGATGCCGGAACCTATTTCCTCCGTTTCTGAGGCGCGCCGGTCCGGCAACCGGATTGTGACATTTGGTATTGCGGCGATTGTAGCAGTTTTAGTTCTGGCTGCCGTTTTCCTGTTTCTGACATTGCCTGACGCCAATGCCTTCAACGCGCGCGTGGAACAATTGTTCATTGAGAATGACAATCTGACCACGCAAGCCGAAATCAAACTGTTAGAAATTCTTGCGCAGTCGGGCACAGCGTTTTCCGACACCTTGGCCAGCTATCGCACAGTGATCTTTGTGTTGTTGATGTTCGCCACGGCCATGATGATCGCAGCCCTTGTGTTTCTGGTCATGCTTGTGGTGCTGAATCGTCGCATGGCCCAGATAGAGCGCGCTGGCATTCAGGTGAATTCCCTGTTGATCAGCCGCGATGAAAACACTGTCTATCTTAACAACATGGATTTCAAACTGACCGCTGCCGCCATGGAAACCCTATCGGTTTTGGCCGAAGCCCGTTTGGATGATGACGTCCTGTCCGGCGCCGAAATCGAGGGCATCGTATCAGGTCGCGATGCCGCCGATTGCGATGAATCCGCAGGCGCCACTCGGATCAAGCGGTTACGTGATACACTGGGCAATCAGATGGTCAGCGAATTGCTGGTCAAAAACATCGCGCGACGTGGCTATATGCTGACAATCCAAAAAGACGTGATCCAGATGATCTGACGTTTTTGGGCACGTCTTGATAAACCGATGTCCCTTTGCCCTTGGAAAGCGGCATCGCAGCAACCATCTTTGTTTGACGCAACCGACAACACAAAGGTTTCTTTATTGTGAACGTTCAATCTCCTTCTGGCGTAACCGGATATGGTCTCGACATTCAACCTCTGACCGGGCGCGTTACGGCCTATCGCGACGGTGTTGTGATCGCATCCAGTACCGACGCCAAAGTGATGTATGAAACGCGGCTGAACCCAACAAT
>PIVL01000473.1 GCA_003354145.1 Paracoccaceae bacterium | reverse complement strand
ACCAAACTGGTATCCGGGTCGATGCGCGCTGAAACCGAGCTGGGCTGGACGCCGACACGATCAACGCTGCATACTATGATTGCAGATGCTTGGAGATGGCACCAAACTGGACATTACGACAAATAAGGCACCGCCCCCGGCGCGATTGCTAGACGTCACCCGACTTGTCAGTCGGGCGGGGCGTCGTCCTACGGGCGTCGACCGGGTCGAATTCGCCTATTTGCGGTATCTGTCGCAACAACCAGAGCCATTATTCGCCATTGCCCGCACCAGTCTTGGCTATGTCTTGTTGGGGATGGAAGGGATTATCGGTCTGACGGCCCGAATTGACGGTAGCTGCCCGTGGGGCGCTGCGGATTTGTTGTCAAAACTGACCCGCAACAAACCAAAGGCAATTCGGCAAGCCGAAAGCGATTTGCGGCGGTTGTCGTTGGCGCGATGTTTGCCGCGCCGATTACCAAAGATGCTGGCACATCATCTGCCGCATGGATTTGCCTATCTGAACACCGGTCACAGCAATGTTACCGAACGCATGACAAAGGCCGTACGCGCAGCTGGGTGCGGGCAGATCGCCATTTTTGTCCACGATGCCATCCCGCTTGATTTCCCGGAAACTCAGAGCCACGGCGCCCCTGAACGGTTTCGTACTTTGCTGTCACACGTTCAAAATGATGCCGATCTAGTGATTTACAACTCGGCCCATTCTCAAGAGCGGGCTGAGTTTTATATGCGCCCATTGGGATCAATTCCGCCCGGAGTGGTGGCGTTTCTGGGGGTCGATCTGGCAACACCTGACACCGGCGCTTTGCCTCATGGGTTGGATTTATCGCAGCCCTATTTTGTTGTTCTTGGCACAATTGAACCCCGTAAAGGTCATGATCTGTTGTTGGATGTCTGGGAGAGCATGGCGCAGAACCCCAAGTCAGGGCCAGTTCCAAATTTGTTTATTTGTGGCGCGCGCGGATGGAGCAATCGCGCCGTGTTTGACCGGTTGGATGCCTTGCCCGAAAACGGGCCAATCCAGGAATTTCCTCGCCTTTCAGATGGTGCGATTGCGGCGCTTTTGAAAGGGTCAAATGGATTGTTATTTCCCAGCATCGCCGAAGGATTCGGATTGCCACCGGTAGAGGCCACCGCACTAGGTACACCCGTGGCGTGCCTTGATCTGCCGATTTATCGTGAAATCCTTGGCGACATTCCAGTTTACGCAGAAGAAACAGACTGTTATCAATGGCTCAACATTGTAGAGAGCCTGACCAAAGGCCATGTTGGAGAAACAAAAACCGATGCGCGGCTGGCATATGTCGCGCCGACTTGGAAAGAACACTTCAATATCGTCTTAAAGTTCATCTGATACAAGCGGTAGAAGCAGGCAAAGGTACGAGGACAGAAGGGGTAAGATTTGGGCGTATGGCAATCATACCGCCTTAGACTCCAGCGGCAACGCTGGCGAATTCGCGCGTTCAGGAAACGCCGCGAACTGAAATCTGTTGTTGATCGTACCGCGCAAATCCGGGATGACGACATTCTTGTATTTTGCACTCAGCGAAACGAAAAAATCCGACTGCCGTATTTTCTGAATTACTACCGGGACATGGGTGTTGGCCATTTCCTGATTGTTGACAATGACAGCACGGACAAATCTTTGGACTATCTGGCAGAGCAGCCAGATGTGTCAGTTTGGCATACCCGCAGAAGCTATAAACGATCCCGCTTTGGTGTTGATTGGCTGAACTGGTTGCAGACGAAATATGCCCATGGACACTGGGCGCTTGTCGTCGATCCCGATGAATTTCTGGTTTACCCGTTCTGCGACACCCGACCGTTGCGGGCGTTGACCGATTGGCTGGATGCGTCGTCGATAAGATCCTTTAGCGCCATGTTGCTGGATATGTATCCCAAGGGTCGATTGGACGAAAATCCCTATAAAGAGGGGTCTGATCCGATCGAAACGGCCAGTTGGTTTGATAGCGGCAATTATACTCTGAAAAAGAACAGCCGATACGGAAACCTGTGGATACAGGGCGGTCCGCGCCGCCGCGTGTTTTTTGGAGATCAGCCTGAGCTTGCCCCGGCTCTGAATAAAATTCCGCTGGTTAAATGGAACAAACAATATGCATATGCCAGTTCGACCCACATGGTACTGCCACGCGGCTTGAATCAAGTTTATGACGAATGGGGTGGCGAAAAGGCATCTGGTGTGCTGTTGCACGCCAAGTTTTTGGATACGTTTAACGTCAAAGCCGCAGAAGAGCTTGATCGAGCGCAGCACTATTCTGCATCGGTTGAATACAAGGCATACGCGGAAACCATGAAAGATGATCCCGATCTTTGGTGCAAGTGGTCTGAGAAGTACATCAACTGGCGGCAGCTTGAGATTCTGGGCCTTATGTCCAAAGGAAACTGGGCATGACTGTTGGAATCGTCATGCTGGTTCACACTTCGCTGGGACGAGCAGAACAAATTGCACGCCACTGGACCGCAGCTGGCTGTCCGGTGGTCCTGCAT
>PIVL01001039.1 GCA_003354145.1 Paracoccaceae bacterium | reverse complement strand
CGCAACAATGCCCGCCAATAGATGAGGGAAGCATCCTCCCGCACCCGTCTCGTGATAGTGCTAACGGCGACGGGCTTCGTGTTGCCATGCGTTTTCGAGCCTGGAACGCGCTTGCTCATTCTCGTTGCACTTTGTCCCGCTACTAAGCCTCGTTTCCCTTTACGTGCTATCATCTGTTTCGCGATCGACCGCGATTCCTCTGGTTCCACTAGGCGTGGTCGCCCGGTGCGTGGTGGATCTATGACATCCCCCGTACTCTTGTAAAGATCGATCGCATGTCGCACAATCCGGTGCGACAACCCAGTCCGCCTTTGGACCTCAGTCACATTATCCTTATCGCCCTCAAGTTTACGCCATTCAACGATCGTTTGCCAACGTTTGCCTATTTTGCTAGAAATGGCTTTCTTTTTTAGGCTTGCCATGGCGTGGATGCGCTTTGCTCGATTGATTGTATTGCGTGATTTCGGTTCGTGCCGCACTTATGACAACTCGATGCATTTTAGGTGAGAGGTGTTCACAAGTCGGCCTGCACTATCCGCCCTCGTATGACGTGACTCATATGCAGATTGGTTCAATCGTGTTCTAGAATCGGCGATATACGTTGACAT
>PIVL01000472.1 GCA_003354145.1 Paracoccaceae bacterium | reverse complement strand
GCGGTGACGTCGACTCCGCCGCTGCGACTCGAGGTATTCGCGCCGTCATCGGTCGACATCGGCGAGACCGCGACGCGCTTCACCGCCGTCAACACGGTCTGTGATCGTGGCGACACCTTGCCGATCGACGTGTTCGCCGCGCCACCGCCGGCGATCTGCGACAGCGTGCTCCTGCAGGTTGAGTGGAGCGCCACGTACGACTCGTTCACGGGCACGCTATCGGGCTATACGTGGCCGTTCCGGCGTCTGCTGCAGCGTGAAGGCATCAGCGGCGCGCGCGACCCGACGAGCGAGGCGTACTACCGTGTGTGGCCGCGCTGCGACATCGACATGTTCGGCGGCAGCGTGCGCTACGACCAGGTCCGAGACGACTGCCTGTATAAAGCGCCTATGCGGATGTTGTTGACGGAGACAGCTCCCGCGCACACGCGGGCGCATCTGTTCATGATTCGCGTAAGAGCCGACCCCAGCGTCAGTGTGCGGCTGGCGCATGTCGCGCACGATCCGTATGACGGCGCGAGGCTCGCACGATCTGTTCAGCAGTGGAGGGAGGAGTACGCGCAGCAACCGGAGGCGGCGCGGGCAGGCGACGTGCCGGTCGCAACAACGGCGCCGGGCGCGCCCTCGACCGGCGGCGCGGCGGCGACAGAGACGAGGCCGCACGCGCAGTCGGTCGCGATCGGGGACGCGGAGAGCGACTCGCCGTCCCGGCGCGGCGGACGCAGCCACGAGACGCAGAGCCAGGGCACGGCGGATGTGGACACGGGTGAGCCATGCGCTGCGGCGGGCAGCTGCCGCGCACCTCGATCACCCTCGCCCAGTGCTCGCGCAGCGCGCGCGCTACGGCCACCGGCGCCACACGACGCGACGGGCGATACGGGCGATGTCGCGGCATCGGGCGGCTCGGGCGCGGCATGCGGCATCGAGCGGCAGGCCGCGGAGGAGGCGGAGCAGGAGACGCAGAAGTGGAAGCGACAGCGCACGATGCTGCAGTCCGACCCGATCGCCGAGGACACGTCCCCCGCGAGCGAGCCGTCAGCGCCACAGGAGACATAGAGCGGAGCATGGCGCGTGTGAGCGGCCGTCCTCGCAGGGACGAGCGGCGCGATGCGCAGGGCGGCCGAGCGCAGCACGACGCGTACGCAGGAACGCGCGCGGCGATACCGGCAGCGCGCGTGTCCTCCGTCGTGCGGCGGATGCGGGCGGCAACCGCGCGAGCGAGATCGGGCCTAGCCTGAGCGCGCACGGGGGCTTGATCTGAGCGAGGATTTTGAATTCGGCGAGGCGGCGTGCCGGCCTCTCGCACAGGCGTACGGAAAGCACGGAGGTACGCACTCACAGGGCGCGGCGTCCAGACAGCGAGCGCGCGCAGCCGCCACGCCGGCAGGCGCTTCGCAGCGCCATGGCAGCGACGTACTCGTGCGGCAGCGTGTGCGTAGGGTACGCGAACGCAGCAGGCCAACGGACGGACCGGCGGAGGCGGACGTGGCACGCGGACACGCGCGCGAGCGCGCATCGCCGCGCCTTGTCCCGTCGCAGCGCATCGCACGCGTGCATTGCTCACGACGGGGACGGCAGCGCACGCCGGCATATACGGTAGGGCGGGTGCGAGGAACGGGACACGACGCTCGGGGCACGGGGGTCGCGGGGCGCGCGCGTGCATGGGCGTCGTGCGCGCGTTGCGCGGCACGCAGCGGCCGTCGCGCACGCACGTCCGTCGATGGCAACATGTGCGCGAGGTACGGCCCGGACTGCACGACTACTCATACGATGGCACGACATGTCGCGATCGTCCGCTCGCGCGGGTCGCTCGTCTCGGACGACGACCGGAGGTGGCACCCATCCGCGTGGCCGCCTCGCCAGGCAGCCGCGCCATAGGACCGGCGCGCCGGCAGCGCGCGCCGCGCCGGCGCATATGGCCGGCGCCGGCGATATGTGGAGACGGCACTGGTACAGGGACGTGTTCGCGAGTGCGCCGCCGCACGGCTTCACCGCGCTCGCCGTGCCCGGCTGCGAGCCCGTGGAGCGGCGAGCGGGTCTGTTGTACGACGTGGACGTGCTGATAGTCGTCGGCGCGACGGGCGACGCCATTCCGGACGGGTTCCCAGCCGCGTTCCTCACGCGCCGAAGCGCCACGCTCCGCGCGGCCGAGGCGGCGACGCGGCGTGACATGCGCCCGGAGGACGTGGCGGCGACGCAGGTGCTACCCGCGAACCTCGACAAGACGCATGACGGCCGGCACCCGGAGATGACGTATCGGCTGATGGGCGCCAGGTGGCAAGGGGAGCCGCTGTTGGCGCTGCTGCCCTGGCGCGCCGTACTGGAGGCCGTCGAGGGCATATCCGAGGCGTGCACGCCGGGCGAGGGCGATCCCGCGCTCATACTGCACCTGATCTGCGAGAGCGGCAGGCATCGCTCGACCGCCGGCGCGGTGTTGATCGGGCGCGTGCTACACCTGCTGGGCGGAGTCATGACGATGATGGTGTGCGAGGGCGACGACAACAGGCAGCC
>PIVL01001038.1 GCA_003354145.1 Paracoccaceae bacterium | reverse complement strand
CTGCAGGAGCACGCTGTCGCAGATCGCCGGCGGTGGCGCGGCGAACACGTCGATCGGCAAGGTGTCGCCACGATCACAGACCGTGTTGACGGCGGTGAAGCGCGTCGCGGTGTCGCCGATGTCGACCGACGACGGCGCGAATACCTCGAGTCGCAGCGGCGGAGTCGACGTCACCGCGAATTCGCCCGTGTGCTGCACGCGAAAGCTGATGTACTCGTGCACAAGCGCCAGCAGGTTCCGCAAGGCGCGAGCGTCGCCCTCCACGTAGAAGGCGAGCGCGGCGTTGGACACGCCGAGCCCCACCTCGTCCCGTGCCGCTCCAACCGACACCGTGATGGCGGTGGCTGCGCGGAGCGCCTGCAGGTCGGGCGGGCTCTCCGGCGTCTGCTCGTGCCGTGCCGCGAGAAGCGCCCGTAGCGCGTCGAGTGCCCGCGTCGTGAGGCTGCTGTCGCCTGTGTGCAGGAGTGTCGCCTGCCATATCGGCGCGTCCGAGAAGGACGGCCCGAGCCACGAGGCGTTCGAGGCATAGCGCCGCAGCGCCAGCCACGCCACGCACGTCGTGTCGTGCACGCTGACGGTCAGCTCGCTCACGCTCGGCAGCAGCGGCTG
>PIVL01001037.1 GCA_003354145.1 Paracoccaceae bacterium | reverse complement strand
CTCGATGTACGGCGCATAGCCAGAGGTGTTGCGTTTGAAGTTCGATTCAGGGCCCACTCGGGCCGCATTCCCCCGCCTCGATCGCCGGCTTCGCCGCAAAGACGGTGAGGATGGGCTCTCGCGAGAGGAATTTTTAAGGCCACCTTGAAGTCCGCTCCCAAGGGGTGCCCAGGGCGGAAAATCTTAAGCCAGTCTGGGCGCCCTCCATCGCCCTCCAAGAATGTTTTGCTCGAGGCCGTGGCGGTCAAAATGGTCAGTGGGCCCCGGGTCATATTTTGTGATCAAGTTTGAATAAAATACACATTTCGATTTTGGGCGTTTGTCCAGAAACTGCACCTCCCACCTGGCCCTGGGCCCCTGCAATCTTTCGCCTCTGAATTTCGTTCCAATCAAACCTTTGCGTTTTCGCGCGTCCATAGGTACCTCTGGCGCCCCGGGGGGCTTCATATGGCCTCCGGAATGAAGAGCAACGGAAATCTAGGGCTCTGAAGGGCCCCAAAAGAACTCTGGGTGGCGCGACCGGGCCCAAAGACTCGAAAATTTTGAGCACCGCGCGAGGTGATGTGCCCAGCTTCTTTTGTTTTCTTGCGCGCTTGGCCCCGGTCGGGG
>PIVL01000471.1 GCA_003354145.1 Paracoccaceae bacterium | reverse complement strand
CTGCCGGTGATGATTGGTTGCGAACAGGCGATGGTTTCGGGGATTCTGTGCGAAAGTTTCACCGCCCAAAAGGCGATGCGCCTTGGCATCCTGACCGACATCGTTCCCGGTCTCAAAGTGGATGGCGAATATGTTGCCAACCCGCTGGTCGAGACCCGCATGATCACGGATGACATGGGTCGTATCCTGCATGGTGAGTTGAAGACCGGAGAGGCGCTGGCTGAGGGCAAGGCCAGGATGAAAACCGGAGAGATGGATCTGAGCGCGCTTGACGCCAAGGTCGAGGAACTTTGCGCCAAATTGCTGCTAACCTTCCCTGACTGCACGACCAAATCGGTCGAGGAACTGCGCAAACCCAAGCTTAACGCCTGGAACATGAACAAAGAAAATGCGCGTGCCTGGCTTGGCGGTAACATGATGACCGAGGCCAACATGGGCTTCCGTGCCTTCAATGAAGGCAACCGCGAGGTCGGCCGCGAGGTTGATTTTGTGCTGTTGCGCAAGGAACTGGCTGAGGGTGCCAAATGGACGCCTGACTATATCGACTCGATGATGCCGGGTGTACGCAAATGAGTGACGTGCTTGGCATAACGCTGGCACTTGACGGCTCACTATTGCGGCTTCGGCTGAACCGGCCCAAGGCGAATATCGTCGATGCCGAAATGATCGCCGCTCTGAATGCCGCGCTGGCAGCGCATCAGGACAATCGCGATATCGTCGCAGTCCTGATCGAGGCCGAGGGTCCGCATTTCAGTTTTGGGGCGTCGGTCGAGGAACATCTGCCAGCCAGTTGTGCCAAAATGCTGAAGTCTCTGCATGCTTTGGTGCGCCGGATGCTGGAGTTTCCGGTTCCGGTTCTTGTGGCGGTGCGCGGTCAATGTCTGGGCGGTGGGCTGGAAGTGGCGATGGCAGGGCATATGATCTATGCCGCGCCGGATGCAAATCTTGGTCAGCCCGAGATGATGCTGGGCGTGTTTGCCCCAGCTGCATCTTGCCTGATGCCGGACCGCGTCGGGCAGGCCAAAGCCGAAGATTTATTATACTCGGGTCGCGCCATCAGCGGCGAAGAGGCGTTTTCACTGGGGCTGGTCGATGCCATCGATCCAGACCCGGAAGCTGCTGCAATCACCTATGTCGAGACCCATCTCAAACCGAAAAGCGCAAGTTCTTTGCGCATGGCTGTTCGTGCCGCAAGGGCCGGATATTGCCGCGAGGTAGTTGCGCGTCTGGAAGAGGTCGAAAACCTTTATCTGGACGATCTGATGTCAACACGTGACGCGGTCGAAGGTCTTGAGGCCTTTATCGCCAAGCGACCAGCAAAGTGGGAAAACAGATGACAAAAACCACATCCGAAATCGTCGCACGCTGCGAGGAGATCTACGAGGATCTCAATTTTACAACTGCGCGTGAATGGAAAGCCGCCAAAGAGGGCCGCAAAGTGATTGGCTACTTGCCAGTCTACATCCCGCGCGAACTGATCCACGCGGGTGGAATGCTACCGTTGGGTATCATGGGCGGCGGAGACAATCTTGAGGTGATCCACGGCGACGCCTATTACCAAAGCTACATCTGCCGCATTCCACGCTCGACCGTTGAGCTTGGTGTTTCGGGCCGTATGGACTTTGTGGATGGCATGCTGTTTCCATCGATCTGCGATGTGATCCGTAACCTCAGCGGCATGTGGAAAATGCTGTTTCCCGATACGTATTCAAAGTATTTTGATGTTCCGCAGACCTACAAAGACGAAATAGGCGGTACATTTTACATCGGTGAGATGCGTGAATTGCTGCACGATCTAGAGCGCATTGCCGGGCGCAAAATCAGCGACGAAGACATTCGCAACTCGATCGCGGTTTACAATGAAAACCGCCGTCTGGTGAACGAGCTTTATGAATTGCGCGCCAAGGTCCCATGGCAGGCGCCGGCCTCTGAGGCCTATCTGGTGATCCGTGCAGGTCTGGTTCTGCCGGTGGAAGAGCATTCGGCATTGCTGCGTGAATACATTGACGCCGCCAAAGCCGAAGAACGTCCGATCAAAGATAACTCGAAGGTTGTCGTCACAGGCATGTTCTGCGAACAGCCGCCGCTGAATCTGATCAAGTCGCTGGAGTTGTCTGGTTGCTATGTGGTCGATGATGACTTTATGCTGGTCAGCCGCTGGCTGATTGGCGATGTGCCGACCGATGGCGACCCGGTTTACAACCTGTCCCAGGCGTTCCTGCATCATTCGATGTCCACCGCAGCCAAATACGAGCCTGACCAGGAAGAAAAAGGTCAGTTCCTGGTTCGCTCGGTGAAGGAAACCGGTGCCGAAGGCGTCATCTTTGCATCAACCAGCTTCTGCGATCCGGCCCTTCTGGACCGTCCGATGTTGCAAAATGTTCTGAAGGCGGCTGACATCCCCTTCATCGCATTCAAATACGCTGAAAACTCAGGGCAAATGCAGCCAATCCGTGAACAGGCAGGCACATTTGTCGACTCAATCAAATTGTGGAGCGCAGCATGAAACCTTCAATCGT
>PIVL01001036.1 GCA_003354145.1 Paracoccaceae bacterium | reverse complement strand
CTCAATTGTTACAGATTTGGCGCGACCTGAATCAGCACCAGTAAATAAAGCAGCAAGCCTGCTGCGCTCATCACCCACTTAACGACTGTTGCCAGTCCCTGCGCTGTGTTGTTCGATATCGGCCAAAAGCAGACGAACAACACAGCGGCAACGCCTAACCAGATCACGCTTGCGCCTGTTGCGTCTCGATCCACTGGCGCGCTGCCTCTTTGGCGATGCACACGGTATTTGACAGGCTATTGCCCATGCTTGGATCGGCTTCCTTCATTGCTGCCATGTAGTAGGACGGCAAAAACTGGTGCATTGCATCCCAATTAGCAAGCCTGATATCGTTCAAGTGTTCGTCTGTTGACGCCATAAGCGCTTGGCCACCTATGAACGAGGCAACCTGCCTGACAATCTCTGGCGTTACGAACTGCGCGTAAAACTCTCTATGCGTCGCTTCTTTGGCCATATAGGCTTTTCTGGTAATCATTGGTTTGGGTCCTTCCCGGTTAATGTGTAAAGGCAGGGTGCGCCGCGTATGTGAGGCGACGCACCTAACCTTTAAACACCTTCCTTTCTACGCTGCCTCAGCAATCGCGCTCCAGTCCCGCTGCGTTAAGTCAAT
>PIVL01000158.1 GCA_003354145.1 Paracoccaceae bacterium | reverse complement strand
AAACCTTCGATGACAGCGGCCCGACGCCCCAAAACGCCGTTCAACACCGGACCAACCTTGTTCTGGGCACCCTCGCCGACCGCATGGCAGGCTTTGCATTTCTTGAAGACCCGTTCACCCTTGGAAGCGTCGCCATCGGCAAGCCCCATCACCGGGAGCCCTATCAGGCAGCTTACTGCAATTAGCGTTTTGAGCATAGTCAAACTTTCTTGATCGTTCGTCTTCATTTCAGTCGCGCCGCATGAAAGGCCACGTGATCGCCGGCAAAGGAGTTCACAAAGAAATACGAGTGATCGTATCCCTTTTGCATCCTAATCAATCCCGACTGTCGCCGTCGCGCCATCACGGTCGCCAGCGCCTCGGGTTTGAGCAGGTCAAAAAATTGATCGGCAGTGCCCTGATCGACTAGGATCTCATCCTTCCAGCCGTACTCTTCCAACAGCAATGTTGAGTCATGTTCTGCCCAGGTGGATTCATCGTCACCCAGATAGGTGCTCAGCTGTTTGCGGCCCCAATCAGATTGGGTGGGATGGGCAATTGGCGCAAACGCGGACAACGAATTGAACATACTGGGATTGCGCAGAACCAGAGTGATGGCTCCGTGGCCTCCCATTGAATGGCCGGTGATACCGTGCTTGTCCTGTAGCGGCAGATATTCCAAAGCAACCGCACGCAGCTCGGTCAGGATGTAGTCATACATCTGGAAATTCGGTTTCCACGGATCGCGGGTGGCATTGACGTAGAATGCAGCCCCCTGCCCAAGATCGTAGGCTTCGTCATCGCTGACATTGTCGCCCCGTGGTGAGCTGTCGGGATAAATCACTGCCAGCCCGTGTTTGGCGGCATGTTCCTGAAAACCACCCTTGGTCATGGCGATTTCATGGGTGCAAGTCAGCCCTGACAAATACCATAGCACAGGAACCGGGCCATCCTTGGCCTGCGGCGGCAGATAGACCGCAAAGGTCATATCACAGGCACAACTATTGGACGCGTGCTGATACACGATCTGGCGCCCGCCAAAGCTCTGGTTTTCTGATATAACTTCCAGGCTCATGGTCAGTATTCCACCACGGCGCGGATACTTTCGCCGCGGTGCATCAATTCAAAGCCTTCGTTGATCTGGTCCAATGTCAGCTTGTGGGTGATCATCGGATCAATCTCGATCTTGCCGTCCATGTACCAGTCGACAATTTTGGGCACATCGGTGCGGCCCTTGGCGCCGCCAAAGGCCGTGCCGCGCCAACTGCGCCCGGTGACAAGCTGAAAGGGGCGGGTGGAAATTTCGGCACCCGCGGGGGCCACACCGATGATGATGCTTTCGCCCCAGCCTTTGTGCGCGGCCTCCAGTGCCGTGCGCATGACATTGACGTTGCCGGTGGCGTCAAAGGTGTAGTCTGCGCCGCCTTTGGTCAGGTCGACCAAATGGGCGACCAGATCACCCTCTACCTTCGTCGGGTTCACGAAATCGGTCATCCCGAAATGGCGCCCCATTTGCTCTTTGCTTTCGTTGAGATCAACGCCAATGATCTGGTCCGCACCTGCCAGACGCAGCCCCTGAACCACATTCAGGCCGATGCCACCGAGGCCAAAAACAATGACCCGCGATCCGATCTCGACCTTGGCGGTGTTGATCACCGCTCCAATGCCGGTGGTGACGCCGCAACCGATATAGCAAATCTTGTCAAACGGCGCGTCCTTGCGGACCTTGGCCAGGGCAATTTCTGGCACCACGGTGTGATTGGCGAAGGTTGAGCAGCCCATGTAGTGATGGATCGGTGTTCCATCCAGCATCGAAAACCGGGTTGACCCGTCCGGCAGTAAACCGGCCCCCTGGGTCGCGCGGATCGACTGGCAGAGGTTGGTTTTAGGGTGCAGGCAATATTCGCACTCGCGACATTCCGGCGTATACAGAGGAATGACGTGGTCGCCCACCTGCACACTGGTGACTCCTTCGCCAATTTCGAGCACCACGCCTGCGCCTTCGTGGCCTAGAATCGCGGGAAAGATGCCTTCGGGATCATCACCGGAGCGGGTGAATTCATCGGTGTGACACAGGCCAGTGGCCTTGATCTCAACCAGAACCTCGCCCGCACGCGGACCTTCCAAGTTCACTTCCATAATCTCTAGTGGTTTGCCAGCGGCCACGGCCACGGCTGCACGGGTGCGCATGCAGTCTTCCTTCCCAAATGTACGGCTCAAACAGACTGGCCGTGTTCTTGGGGGAAGTATGGTCAGCTGCCCCGGCCCATAACAATTAAGACAATAGTGGGTATTGGGTCGGATAGACTTGCGGCCCATTCTTGGACATAGTGGCCGATAAAAGAGGAATGGTTCATGTCCGTTGCAAAAACGCTTGCGAGACCTTTGGCAGTTCTGGGGCTGGCGGTTTCAGGACTGACAATGCCCGCCCATGCGGCTGACTATTCCGATCCAACCTGGCCTTGTGTGCAACGAAAAGTAGAGACCCTTTCGCCGGGAATAATGTGGCCTTTCCCACTGCAACAGAAGGCTGAAACGGCGGATGAACAGATCCTCCAAGACAGCGCTGATCTGGCCGACACGCTTGCCCTGCGCAGGATTGATCTGACTGATGTGGAGGGCTCAGTTCAGGAGTTTGTTGACGCTCATGGCGGCAGCCCAGAGATACTGGGGCTTGTTTTTGAACAGGTGTTTGACTCGCTGTCGACTCGCCGGACGCGAATCATCAATGGTATTGGTGATTTTTCGCTGGGACAGATTTCCCTGTCTAAACGAGTCGATTCGGTCCGGGCCCAAATGGACATTGCCTTGGCGGCTGCTGACCCGGATTACGACCGAATCGATGCTTTGGAAGAACAACTGGATTGGGATCAGGTCATCTACACAGACCGACAACGTTCCATCACCTATCTGTGCGAAACACCGACCCTGCTGGAGCGGCGCCTGTTCAGCATCGCGCAAATGCTGCAAAGCTACATTCTTGACGAGGAATAGGGGCAACTCCGACGCTTATTCCCATTCCAGTTCGGTAAAGGCCACGGTGGCATTGCGCGGATTGTAGGCGTCGAACAAATCCCAATGTGGCGCTTCGCTGTTGGCGATATGAGTAATCGCGTCGCCCAATCGTTCACCGGCAACAACTGCGGCGCGGGCATCATTTTCCAGGATGGCAAGATAGCGTTGAAGATCCTCGCCGCCCTGAGGCCACGGCAAAACTGGTCCGCCATGGCCTGGCACGATTTGCGAGGCGTCGATTGCCATCAGCTCTTCCAACACCGCGCGCCAGCCCAGCAAATGCCCGTCTAGTGCCGGGGTGTATTGATGAAACACCAAGTCACCGGTGAACAATGTGCCTGACTGGCGGTCCAGTACCGTTACATCACTTCCTGTATGCGCCGTCGGCCAAGCCCTCAGTTCCAACACACGGCCCCCCAAGTCTATGTTGGTCCGGTCAGCCACGGTGCGAGAGATAGCGACAACATCTGTGCCCAGGAACTGAGACGGCCCAATCAGCCGGGACAGGCTTTCCCGGTAATTTTCCTGCCGATCTGCCAGGGCCCGTTCCAGGCGGATATGCCCAACCACCTCAGCCCCGGCTTCAGCCAGGACCGAAGCGCCCAGAACATGGTCCGGGTGCATGTGGGTCAGAATCACATGGCTGACCACTTTGTCCGTACGTGTCCGAATGGCCCGCCAGATCGCCTCGCCCATCCAGCGCGCCGAACCGCTGTCTATCACCGCCACAGTGTTTGCACCGATGATAAAGCCGATATTCGCAGCATCGCCGAGATTGCTGCTGTTGGGTTCTTCGATGGCGCCAAAATGAGCAAAGACCCCCGGTGCAACTTCGTCAAATGCCAGTGCGGCTCCTGTCGCTTGGCAGACTGCATCGCCCGCGTGTCCGTATCGCATGGCCACCGGAGGGCGTTCGGCCAGCAATGCCTCGCAGGCAGCCCGTGTCTGTGTTCCGTAGCCTGGGATCAGTTGATCCCGACAAATTTCACCCGATAGAGCCAGGCAGACCAGGACAATGGCTTCAAACATTTAGGCTCCTCCCTGCTCAGACCATCACACAGGTCGCCCTGCAGCCCAATTGTGACTAAAGCATTGGTATCAAGAAGGGCCGATTTGTGGCACTAATTAGGGATCCGATTCTGCGAGGTACTCTTATGTTTCGTAAATTGTTCATTGCTTCTAGCACCTGTGCCGCCATTTTGGCTTTGCCAGCACTTGCAACTGACGCTGCGTTAAATCCGATGGTCGAGAGCGCCTCCTGGCAAGACTTGCGCGGTGACGTGGTTGGCGATGTTGAAATTGGCAACGGCGACAACTTGTTGTCCGTCGACGCGCCCTATCGCGCCCATGATGCGGCGACGGTGCCGATTGTATTAAAACAGATCGACACCTCGACCGAAATAACTGCCGTCACAGTAGTGATTGACGAAAACCCGGCTCCGGTCGCCGCTGTTCTTGGGTTTTCCAAGGCAATGGCGCCGCTTGATTTCGAAATGCGGGTGCGGGTGAACCAGTATTCAAACGTACGAGTGATCGCCGAAACGCCTGAGGGCCTGCAGATGACTGGGCGCTATGTCAAAGCCTCTGGCGGCTGTTCGGCGCCAGCGTCGAGAGATCCCGAACTGGCCCTGGTCTCGATGGGAAAGATGAAACTGCGGATGTTTGATCGTCAGGAGGTGCAAATGTCGACGTCCCGCCGCCAAGCCCAAATCATGATCCGCCACCCCAATTATTCCGGTCTGCAGCGCAATCAGATCACTCAGCTGTTCATCTCGGCCCATTTTATCGACCATATCGAAGTCTGGCAGGGTGAGGCGTTGCTGTTCACTGTCGATGGCGGCATTTCGATCTCGGAAAATCCAGTGTTCCGTTTCATGTATACCGAAAATGGCGCGCCGGACCTGACGGTTAAGGCAACCGATACCGAGGGCAACAGCTTTGAGCAGGTGCTGCCTAAGTTACCGGCCAGCTGACCACAGCGTAGGTTTAGAAACAGATCAATTCGGCCTCGGCCTGCGCCCGGCGCAGGTCGGCGACGATGTGTTCTGCCACCACTGCGCTTTTGAACATTGCCATACGCTCTCCGCCAACACGGCGCATCGACAGGACCGTTTCCGCATGTTCATATTTTTCGAACGGCAGGATTGAGGCGATTTCGTCGATAGAGCAGGCGCATTTAGCCAGCATCAAACGATTTTGCCCGTTGGCGGCCATACAGGCAAAGACATAGTCGGCACGGGCCGCTGTTGGATAATCATTCAGCCGCTGCGCCGCACTCTGGGCGAAGTTGACAGCAGGCAAACAGACAAGCACGGACAAGGTGGCGCACCAGGAGAAAGTCACGCGACTCATTGGACAGGGACCACATGGTCAAATTGCATTTCCGAGCGATAGACAGCCCCCTTTCCTTCGGACCCCGGGGCTTCGGCAACAAGGCTGAGATACCAGCCCGGCACTGCACCAGACATGGTGACCCGCATTTCCAGATCTCCAAATCCAAACATGCGGGCGCTGTTTGGGTCGTTTGCAAATGGATGGAGACGAATAGTCTGGGTCTGGACTGTTTGGCCGTCAATCATTGCCTCACCCTGCTCGACATTGGAGGGTTGAATCAGCGCCTCTTTTACCCGGTTGCGGATGTAGAACGGACTGCCACCTGCGGTTTCCGCCATGTCGCGAATGACGGATTCATAAAACACCATGATCATCGGGTTGCCAACACTGGCCGGAAAAACACCCAGCGACCGGTGTTTATCCTTTTGATGGAATTGCAGATGCGCCATAGGTGTATCACCCTGCTGAAAACCCAAGACAATATCGCCCGTATCCCGTCCGGCGGTATCGGGATTCAGAGTATTGATGACTTCGCGGTGATAAACCAATTTGGTGCCTTGTTGGACATCATCCAAAGTGCCATTCTGGAACAGCAGGTCATAGGTTTGCTGTCCGCCAACCGAGCCAGCGGACGCGGGCAAAGCGCTCAGCGCTACCACAAAGATGGTCACAGCAAATTTCAACATAATCAATTCCTCCTGCCTATAACTTTTGCGCAGTTTCCGGTCGCTGTCATGGCCAACTTTTGTCTGTATTGCCGGAGTTCCCACCCGGGTGCTCGGTTGCTGGAAGGCCGCCGCTGATCTTCCAGTCGATCATGGGGCGCAGGCGGGACAGTTTGACCGGCTTGGTCATCACTGTAATATCGTTCTCCGCCCCGATCACGTGCAGACTATCGCTGCGATTGGCGGTGATCACGATGGCCGGCACATGCAGGCCGGTTTCAGTCCGAATCGCCGCAATCGCCTTGACCCCAGTATCGCCATGGTTGAGCTGGTAGTCAGCAAGGATGATGTCGGGTGCAATGCCCATGTCTCGGACGTGTTCCAGCGCCTCTTCAGTGGAATGCGCCGCCAGAACGCTGGCCCCCCATTGTTCCAACCGCTGAG
This sequence comes from Paracoccaceae bacterium, assembly GCA_003354145.1. Classification (GTDB taxonomy): domain Bacteria; phylum Pseudomonadota; class Alphaproteobacteria; order Rhodobacterales; family Rhodobacteraceae; genus NORP181. The sequence goes on along the minus strand of PIVL01000158.1, from coordinate 3,971 downwards.
TAAAGGCATAGAGCACGTCAACGTCGTTTTCGATCACCAGAACAATGTGATCGAGCGGCTTGCCGCTGGACTGATAGATCGGACCACGGGGAACAATCTCAGGAAGATCGCCTCGGACTACGTCCATTTCGATGGAAAAAACCGATCCTCGTCCGGGTTTCGACCGCACCAACAATCGGTGACCCAGATGGCGGCAGGCACGGTCCACAACCGAGAGGCCCAGTCCAACACCGGTTCCCAGTGGCATGTTGGCTGCCCGAGTGAATTCGTCGAAAATCCGCTTCTGGTCCTTGTGCGCAATACCGATTCCCGTGTCCCAAACCTCCAACGTCACTGTATCGCCATGACGCCGGCATCCCATCAGCACCCGGCCGCCCGGTTGAGTGTATTGAATGGCATTGACCACCAGATTTTGCACTGAGCGCAACAAGTACACCCGGTCCGATCTAACAAACGCTGTGCTGGGTACCCCGCTGAACTGCACGTTCTTTTGTTCAGCTACAGCAGTCTGGTCGGCAATAATACCTTCCATCATCGGGCCCAGGCAAAAGACCGAGGGTGTGACAGCGTCCGCCTCTTCGCTATCCAGACGGGAAATGTCCAGCAGTGAATGCAGCAGCTGTTCGGTCGATACAAATGCCCCTTCTAGTCGGTCAACCACTGTCGTGTAATGAGTTTCCTGTACGGTCTCTTTTAGCGTTGAAATGAGTAATTTTGCCGCGTTGATTGGCTGCAGCAAGTCATGGCTGGCCGCCGCCAGAAAGCGGGTCTTGGAGGAGACTGCCGCCTCGGCTCTCTCTTTGGCCAATCGCAATTCTTCTTCAACCCGGGCCTTTTCTCCGAATTGTTCGGTCAAACGGGCATTGGCGCGGGTCAGCTCCGCGGTTCGTTTCAGCACTCTATTTTCCAGCGTCTCGGTGGTGCGGGTTTCCTGTGTAACGTCTTCCAGTTCCAACAGAACGCCACCGTCGGGCAGCATATTGGCCTGGATATCAAGCACCCGACCGCGTTGGAGACGAAACCGCACACTGATCCAACCGTTCTCTTTCAACTCGCGCCGCCAGTTCCCGAACTGAGCCATCGTATCGCGACCAATCAGCCCGTTCTTTTTCATGAATTCCAGCACACGTCGCAGCGGCGTGCCCTGCTGCAGCACTTTCATCGGCACGGCAAACAATTCGCGAAAACGTGCATTCTGCATCATCACTTCACCGGAGGGTGACAACGTGCACATACCCGAACTCATGTTCTGAAATACCGCCTGCAGATAATCGGCCTGCCGATCAATCAGGGTCTCTTTCTCGGTTCTATTTTGGCGCACAATTTCTGTAATTTCGGTCAGCAGCAGGACCATGTTGCTGGACGATGTCTGTTGCAGGCTCATTTGATACCAGCGGTCCTGCTGCAGTTCGAGCACGGTATAAACCGGTGATGGTCTTTGGCTGTCTTGTGCCAGATGCGCGCCCGACCTGGGAAAACCCTTGTCTGTAGATACCAGATAGGAGCTGGCTTTCATTAAATTAAAAAAGCGATCCAGTTTAAGTCCAGGCGCCAGATGATCCGAAATATCCGGCAGAAAGGCTTGAAACAGCTCGTTGCAAATATCCAACTGTCCGCCGGTGAACAAAGCAAAGCCTTCCTCCATCGAAGACAGCGCTTCGACCAGATTTTTGCGGGTCCGTGCCCGTTCATATTGGACACTTTGCAGCTCTGTCGCAGCTCGTTCCAGATCCCGACTTTGGGCGGCGACCTGTTCCTGAAGCTCGATGGCGGATTGGAAGGCGCTGTAGGCTGACAGTCCCACTTCCCTCTGGCGGTTGGCGCGATTGATCAGCGCTTCGATAATCTTGGCTTGCTTGGCTACCTGAGTTTCAGCCGAATTTTTGGGGTTCAGAAGCGTCAAAAGAGATGCCTTTCTTTTGGCTCGAAGAACGCGACCCCAACAAAAGTCTGGTTCATGTGCACGCCACAATTCTGTTCACCATAGGTGTTGAACCCAAAAACGCGATGATCGCGGAACAGCTTGGACGCCTGGCTGACCAACTGTTTCTGCTCAATCTCCAGCTTGCGCAACACGCAATCAAACCCCAGCACAAAGTCGGGCGGTCGGCCCTTTGCATCCACCACGCTCAAACCCGCCTCCATCGTTTCAAGAATTTCCTGGCCTTTGCCAAGTGTCATGATCAACCCATTGTCTATGGCTGCCAGGAAAGACAGTGCGTCATTATCCGTGGCATTATTGATTGCCCGAACGTAATAGTTTGTATTGTGCTGCACCAACAATGGGTTCTCGGCAAAAATCAGCGGCGATAGATCTTCTACGGTGCAGCCCACAAGGCGGGCATATTCTACGGCCGCCAATTCTCCGTTGATCTCAAATACTAGGCGCTCTTCTGGATCAGCATCGGTGATGATCAACTGTGTGTCGGCTGGTAAAAAATGGTCAAACTCTAGCCCCTGAAATTGCAGATTGGTTTCCAGCAGTAACAACAGTGCTGCATTTTCGTGAAGCTGACCCTGATGCAGCACATAAGGGTTCTTAAACTCCAAACCGTCGCCAGCCGAACCGCCAAAAATCGGCAGATCATCGAGCACTGTTTCCAAGGTTGAAATCAACAGATCTTCCTGTTTGGAAACCCCGTCGGAAATGATCAATCCCAACCGGTTCCAGCCGGCAGTGTGCTGGAATTGCTGCGCATGACGTTTGGCGGCAGCTGCGATAGTGGTGATGGACAGCGGTTTCAGTGGCGTCAACAGGAGCGATGTGCAGCGGAAATTCGCTTTGCTAAAGGCCATCAACAACAAAGATTCGGATCTGTAGCCCTGGTCCGTAATCTGTCCTGCAGTGGTGCAACCAAAAACGGGAACTCCCGCAAACCGAACCTCCAGTTCTTGCGCCACAACATCCAGATCAAGTCCTTGAGGCGTAAATGCCAGCACAAAACAGGTCTCTGACGAAACGATTTGTCTCGTGGCCTCCTGCACTGCCGCGGTAGGGTCCGACTGGCTAGATTGGCCAACGTTTACATAAATTGGACCGGACTTTTTATCTCGCATGGCAGGCCTATTGGTTCAGAAACGCACGAGCTTCGGGATCGTTGGATTGCGCGGCAACTTCCATGTTGGCCGATTCAACCAGAACCGCCGCCTGGGTCCGGTTTTGGACCTGAAGCCGACGAAGCAGCGCTGTGATATGTGCCTTGACTGTGGCTTCTGCCAACGACAGTTCATAGGCGATCTGCTTGTTCGGCTTCCCTTCACAGATTAGCCGCATTATCCGTTGTTGTTGCGGTGTCAGGATCGCCAGTTTGGGATGCAGCTCATAAGCACTGGTGGGCGGGACATTCACACTGTCCTCGCTGGCCTGGTATTCCTGCGGCACGTAAACCCGCCCGGCTGCAACTTCAGCCAGAACTGTCTTCAACACCTTTGCGGGTGTTTCCTTGGGCAAAAATCCTGCTGCGCCTTCGCGCAAGAGGGATTGGACAAGTTCGGTTGAGGCCAGTGATGAAATGACCAATATTGGCGTATCCGGAACGCGCGCACGCACACTCCGAAACCCTGAAATTCCCGACACATCCGGCAGTTTCAGATCAAACATGATCAGGTCCGGGGTAAATCCATCATCCAAAAGCGTCGTTGCCTGGGCCAGGGTCTGCGCCTTTTTGATAATGCAATATTTAAACACCAGTTCTAGCGCCGACGCCAATGCATCACTGTACAAAGGATGATCATCTACGATCAACACAGTTGAAATGGATCCGCGCGTTTCCGTCTCCAATAGTTGTTGCATTTGTAGTCCTCTCCAGAGAAAATCTACTGCAATATCAAAAAAACTCAATAGTTTTTCTCCTATACTCGAGGGCCTGAATTGACCTGAGTTTTACGTAGCACTCTGATTCAATTGGCCGCACGGTTTTTCTTGTCGTATTCTGCATGATGGCAGCATGGACAAGCAACCAAAACCTGTG